>JBGVLR010000127.1:0-4094 GCA_045124375.1 Acetatifactor sp. | reverse complement strand
CCGCATATCTTCCCAATGCTCCACATACCGGCGGGCAAGCCCGGTCTGCGGGTTCCTGCCGTTGTCGTTCTCGAAAGTCCAGTCCCGCATGGTGGGGTCGGTAAAGCCCCGGCGTTTCAGTTCTTCCACGGTGTCAAGGTGCCTGCGCCGCTTTTCGGCGGCTTCCCGTTCCTCGCGGGCGGTTTTCTGGCAGTCGCACTCTGCCGGGTGGCGGTCGCGCCCGAAGATAGCGGCCTTATCCGGCGCAAAATAGGCTTCTTTCGGCTTGCGGCACTTGCCGCAGTACAGCAAACCGTCCTCGCCGGTGTAGTCCTCCGGCTCCGGGGTGGTGGCCGTCATATTCTCCAAAACAGCGTTGATTTCGTTCTTCATAAACTCTCGCCCTCCTTGCATGAGTAGTCTGGTATGCCCTTTTTCGGGGCTTTCTTAGTTGCGTCCTCCTGCGCCCATTTGTAGATGGTGGCGGCATGGCTCTTGTATCGCTTGCCGCTGGACGCGATATGGCAGGATAGCCGGTCAATGTAATAGTCCCATTTGCCGGGCAGGTCTGCTTTCAGCCCGTCCAGTTCCGATTGCGAAAGAAAAACATTTTCATACCGGCCATAGGCGGCGCGGGCGGGTTGTCCCGTATCTAACTCTCGCTCTCTCTCTTTTTCTATCTCTTTCTCTATCTCTATCTCTGGTGGACAAATGTCCGCTTGATATGGTGGACATTTGTCCGCCCCGGCCTTTGGCAAGGCTTTCTGCTCCTGCAAAGCCAGCCTTGCCCGCCGTTTTCGCTCCCCCTCGGTAGAGGATTGGCCGATCAGTAGTTCAATGTTGCTCATATACAGTGCGCCGTTCTGTAACGGCTCCACAAGCCCCAGCTTCATAAAAATCTGCAAGGCCCGTTCTACGGTGCCGACTTGCTGACGGGTAATGGTGGCAATCATCTGCGCGGTGTAGGGGATATTTTCATCAAGCTGCAACTTCCCGCCGTTTTTCAGCGATTTCAGGTACAGTTTCAAGAGGATGTTGGAATAGAGGATACCGTCCTGCATACTTTCCAGCAGCACAATGGCGTCCTCGTCAAAGTAATTCTCTTTCAGCTTGAGGTAGTAGTATTTTCGGTTGTCTGACATGGTTCCTCCTTTGGGTGGATTTGGGGTGTTTGTACGCATTTAGAACGCCGTTTCCGGGGGAAAAGGATAAATGTATCGCGTACCCTTTGACACCCACGAAAAAAGCCTTGATTTATGCGGGTTTGAAAGGCTCTAAAGCGTGACATCTCTGCCTTTGTTTCCGCTTTCTCTCGGCGGCGCGGATTTTCTTCATGCGCCCGGCGCAGTCGGGGCAGTATTTCCCCCGGTTGGATTTGGGGACAAAGGCCGCTCCGCAGACGGCACACCGTTTCCGGCTCCCCCGGTATAAGAGGGCTGCGGACAGCTCCTCGTCAAGGGGCAGGACAGCCACACGGAACCAGCGGCACATGAGGGAAAGGGAAATGCTCTGGACGCACACGCAAGGCTCCCCGTCGTCTAACAGCAGGCAGTTCCCCTCGTCGTAGTTACAGCACTCATGTACCAGCCGCCGCGCCCGCCGGTGTTAGAGCCAGGCGAGATTAGCCATTTTTAGGCCGGTAGAATTAACCAATTTTTAGACATATAAAAATAGCCAATGTACCTTTTCCTTTCGTTTTACTTATTATTTAATGGTGATAATTCACCAGCTGTTATTGCTACAGTTTCACATTTGCTTCCACGATAGCTGTTTCCTTTAATCATAAAAACCATCGCATCATCAAATATTCTATCAAGTGCGCAAAGTAAAGAAGAATCTTCTCCGAAGTATTCACCCCATTTATCAGGGCTCTTATTACTTGTAAATATCATATTGTTTGGACCATCTTTACTATAACGTCTATCAATTACATCGAAAAACATTCTGGTATTTTCTTTATCAAAGACACATCTACCAACTTCATCAATTATTAAGCATGCAGGATTTACTAACGCATTTATTATTGCACTTTCACGTCCCTGACGTCTGGCATCAGTAAACTTTTGATTTAATTCTGTGGCTTTAAGAAAATATGATTTATATTCATTTTCAAAACATAATCTTCCATATGCCATTGCCAGATGAGTCTTTCCTACACCCTGTGGACCTATAAAGGCTAAATTCTTATGAGCATACAAAGTTGATAGAGAAGATAAATTTTTCAAAGCATCCACATTCTTTCCATGTATTCTCGTAAAATCAAAGTTTTCAAATGTCTTTGGCTCTCTTGATGGGATTCGACTCATTGTTTTAAGCATTTCAACTAGATGAGTATGTCTTAAGTCTTTCATGTAATTAAGAAAGTCAGCTATTGCTTGAATCTGTTCATCATTAAACGCTTCATCTGAACAAAACTGTGCAACTTCCTGCGAAGTAATACTCAACTTCAGATAGGAAGTAATACTTTGTATTTCACTGTATATATTTACATCCATTATTCGCAGACCTCCTCAAAGTTGTATTTACTAAATCCTGGATCATACTCGGGAGGATCAATCTGTTTTATTCGTGTTGTGATTGGGGCGGTTGGAGTTTCTTCTTCCTGATGAATTAGATACTGATCCCTACAATAACTATCTCGTCTGCTCCAGGTAACATCATGTGATGTAAGTATCTTTGTCATGTTGTAATCGTAAATATATAAAACATATCCATCCCGCTTTACACGACAAGTCTTTTCCGTATACCAATAAGGTACTCCAAATCGTCTTCCCTCATATGTTACAAAACCATCAAAAGAAATACATCTGGGAGGGCATAGATAAAATGAGAGTTCAGACGATGCTTCAAGTAGTGGCGCTACCTTAATGCAGCTTGAAGAATGTTTATCATTAGGAATACAATCAACTGCTCTATGGTATGCAGCATTCTGATTATTACACCACCTAATGGCGTCATAATTAAGATCTGTAAGTTCTGTAAATATGCGTCCTGCAAGAAAATTTTCTTTTACAAATCTTACTAGTCTTTCAACAGCACCTTTAGTAAAAGGATGTCGAGGTTTGCATAGCTTCGTGTCAAACCCAATATTTCCCATAAATAATTCATAATCCTTTTGCCAGATAGGTTTATTATTGTAATCTCTTTTTATAACGACACTTTTCATGTTGTCTGTAAGAACATATTTAGGAACACCCATATACATAAAGGCATGTATCATCCCTATAAAAAGATTCTCTTGTTTTGCATTAGGAAAGAATTCTATATATCTCTGCCCACAATGGTGGCATATCATAGCAAAGCAGGCTATTTTATAACTTTTTCCATTCTCAGTATCAACAGTAACAAATCCCCAATCCATTTGATATGATTCTCCAGGACCTGTTTCATAACGTCGTCCACGGTTTCCCTGTGGAGATACTAATTGTCTCTTGGCTGGTATCAGGTACTTATGGTTCTTAACATAGTTTTTGACAGCACTTTTGCTTCCTGCATATCCGACTTCACATATTCTGTCATAGCATGCAGATGCATTGGATACACCTTTAGATAACAATTCATCAAGAACACCAGAAAATGCATCTATTACATTATTATTGGATGTTCTACCACTCAATCCATGAGGTTTAACCACAAACTTGTTAGCTTTTAATCCTCTAAGTTTTCCTCTGGATATACCGGTTCTTCTCTCAAGTTCAGCGAGATTAACCTTATCAATATCAAATTTTTCACCTAATTCATCTTTTATTTCATTAAGTGCTTGTGATAAAATGTCTTGTAAGTCATTACGATTTTCCTCATTCATTCTAATTTACTGGTACATTGGCTTATATCAGTATAAAGGATATAAAATAAATCGTAATGGCTTTTTTTAGTTGACTTTTTGTGGCTAATTTCTCCCGTCACTATTTTGGTTAATTTAACCTGTCTGTATTTGGTTATTTTTGCCTGACTCTAACAGGGCGGCACAGAGGGCACAGGTAAGCTTACCGCAACCGGCAGTTTTGGCGGAGCAGGAATAGGCGGCGGCTATGGAGGCTCCGGTTCAAACATAACCATAAGCGGCGGCTCTGTTACCGCAACCGGCAGTTTTGGCGGAGCAGGAATAGGCGGCG
>JBGVLR010000126.1:0-8482 GCA_045124375.1 Acetatifactor sp. | reverse complement strand
ATGTAAGAATATATGTATAAGCACCACCCTCTGCACAATTGTTACTTTCCTCCAGGGTACGAAGAACTTCATTCGTCATGTACCAATCGGTGGTAAAATCAGCTTTATTTGTAAGCTCTACCTCAAAAATAACACTATCGCCCGGCTGAATATTGTAGATTTCCTCCTGAATCTGATGGCTCTGAAAATTACTGACCATCTCATCTCCCAGAAATTCTACCAGCCAATGATCCGATCCCTGAAAGTCTTCAGCGAATGCAGTGATCGATACTGACACCATCAAAAAGACTGCCATGAAAAGGCACATTATTTTTTTCGACATATCCTGTACCTCCTACTCTAAACTCAAGGTTCCGTCTTCAGAAATCACAACATCAACGCCCCATGCACTCTTAATGGCATCTACTACATTATGAGTCTGTACTGCATCCACATCTGCCTGAATCTCAAAAGTATATCCCTCATACTCATACTCATAAGTAATCGTCTTATATACTTTTCCGTTTTCAGTTGTTGTTTCTACGACCTCAGTCACCTTGGTGCCGATAGAAGGATCGATTCTCAGCGTATCAGTAAAAGCCGGCGTAGTCTCTCCCACCGGAAGAAGCTTTGTATAATACAGTACCGTCCGTTCCGGCGTTGTCGCTGATTCATCAATGATCCAATCATTATCTCCTGCGATGATATTCAGATCGATCAGTTCCGGAGAAAGAGAGGTATTTTTCACATCATTTTCATCCTGCCAGCTTTTGGTCAGTGTAACTCTCACATAAGTGTCAATCCCACCGGTATTGCGAACAGCAAGAGCCTCATCATAGGACTTTCCAAGCACCAGTTCTTCGTTCTCTTCCAGCATATATTCCAGTAATTTACCTGTATATTCATGCCACTCAGCTTCCGCAATATAATCTCTCCAGCTGATATCTCTGTCATTTTCCGTTAAGGTAACACCAATATGATAAAGCGTAGTTCCCGCTGTATACGTTTCACTATAATACGTAAGTGCGGCCTGCGTACTTCCAACCGCACTCACTACCAGCAGCACTGCAGCAGCAACTAAAAGGATTACCGGCTTCTTATTAAAAGAACTCTTCTTTTTCACTGCTCACCCTCCCCTTTATAAACAGATTGACTAACATCTGCAGTCACTGTCCAGTCTGCATATGGATTACCATAGTCATCGTAAAGCACCGGTGTGCATTCCTGAATGATTATAACATTAAAATCAGTGGGTTCTTCTCCCTCCGGGAAAGCAAATCTTACAATAAGCTGTGTTGTATCTTCCCGTGGTTCCAAAATCTCTTCGTAATAGTAATATCCATCCGCACCCGGTGTCCATTTACCGGCATCTTCCGCTTCCGAATATACAAGGCTTTCTTTATAAGCATCACCGGTGAGGGCTTTCAATCTGACGTAGCAATCATACTCACCGGTATTAGTCAGTGTAATCTCCTTCTTACCGTATTCAACCTTTTCTTCAATCTCCGTTCTTGTAAATCCAAGTTCTACAGTATATCCGCCTTTTGCCGTTACGTATGTGGTAAAATATGCCATTGCACCTCCGACAGCAATCCCACCCGTAAGAATCAGAGCAGCAGCCGTGAGGCAAATGGTCTTCAATGTATTCTTTTTCATTATTCCATACCTCCTTACGGTGTTGAATCCTCTGCCTGTGAAGGAATCCATCCTTTCGTCTCACTGTCATAGGTGAAGCTGTTTACAATACCGCTTCCGCCATTCAAACGGGAATCATAAGTATTTTCAAACGTAATATCCACTGCTGTCTCCGCAAGAATCTCCTTGGTAACGGAAGCATCAGTAGTTACTTTATAACTGGCGCCGCTGTAAACCTCAGTCACCGTCACTTCCGCTCCGGCGGGCAGATCTTTAATGATAATACTGTCTGTTCCCGGGCCGGTGAATGTCATGGATACCACATCACTGTAAACAACTTTTGTTCTGTCCGCAGCATCCTCTTTAGCATCAACGTCTGTCTTTACTGCTTCTATCCGGAATACAAATGTAGCACCGCCTATTGTCTCATTATAAACATCCAGACTTTTGTGAATGACAAGATCACCCAGACGGTCTGTTCTTGCAGTTTTTAAACTGACTGCATTATCTCCGATCAGATCATACACCCAGGTATCATCACCTGTGCTGTAATAATAATTGTTCGGCATTGAAATCAGAAACGGAGTAAAATCATATGTATAATCACTCGATTCTACCTGCCGTGCATCCACCAGATACAATCCCGTCTCCAGGCTGTCAATTACAGCAATACCATACTCAGTAGTTCCGGACGCTGTAACAGCCGTCTCATTCGCCTCAATTTCTGTTTTGGCCTTCAGTGCCCACTCTCTCCATTCTTCAGCTGTAGTGGTCGCATCAATACCGGCGAAATCTGCGTTCAAATCCTCCAGAGAAGATACGGCAGTGTAATTTCCGGACACATCAATATCTGCCACCTTATAAAGATTGACTTTTACAGGAAGAGCTGAAACACCGCTCAATTCGTTAAATCCGCATTCTCTTAAATCAATCTCCAGCACACACATTTTTTTCGTATCTACACCAACCGCAGCATGCACCTTGGGCAGAACGACTGCCGAAAACAGCAATGCAGCCGCCAGAACAAATGCGCTTATTCTTCTTCCTTTCTTAATCGTCATTCTTCCATCCTCCAAATCATGTTTAATCCTGCGTCCAGCTTTGTTTCTTCTTATACAGGACCATCACAGCCGCCATAATTAGCATGATTCCTGCAAATGTGTATCCGTATGTTCCCTCACCACCTGTCGCCGGTAATTCAAAAGGCGCTTTGTACTCAACAACAATGTTGAATTCATTGCCATTCTCACCTTCTGCGCAAGCAGAGATCATGCCCCCGAATATTGTCACATCTGATATGTATATGGATTCTGCGGGATTATCATTGCTGCTGGCAATCTTCACACTGACTTTGGTGTCTGTTATGAAATCCGGATATTCCGGTGTAAAAGTAAAACTTAATTCAGGTTCTGTTGCCGACTCTGCCGGTGGATATGTGTACGGATCTTTGTCATCGGATGTCTCAGCGGTACATCCGGTCATTTCTGCCCATTCCACTGATGCAATGTTATATGCGTTAAAATAATCACTATCCGGCACAAATCCACGATAGATTGTTGTATCCTTAAAAGTAATAACAGGAATCATGACATATACACGTCCTGTACCACTGGCATTTATCCCTTCCTTCAAAACGGCCGTTCCTGCAATCGCTCCGCCGTCCTCATTCGCACCCGGATAACCGCTGTTATCAACACTTTCCGTTAACGGTACTGCATTCACTGTAAATACGTAATCTGCTGTTGATACCTTACTCACAGCGTTTTCGGGCAAGTGTGCCATTCCGTCTGTCCACTCCCGGTCAGCATATACTGCCCACGTAATTGCAGCATAATCATCCATCCACTCTGCTGACGGAGTAAAAGTACCATCTTCATTGATCGCTACTTTACCTGCTTCCTCCGTGGTTCCGGCAGTTTTATATCCGGCTGTAATACTGTTGAGTAAATCTGACGCTGTCACGGAACCGCCATAATAAATTGTTTTATCCTGAGTTGCAATGCCCACAGAAAGCGGAACGTTAGCTTGCAGTATCGGGAACGCTTTTTCCACCTGATCATTCAGATATACCGCTGTAGAAGCCTCATTTACGGGCACATTATTACCACCCCAGAAGCCTGCTGCTGTTTCAACAGACAGCTTCACCACTAACTTCTGTCCCTTGCCGGTTGCATCTCCCTGGACTACAGGGTGTTCCCCGTAATTGAATCCGGTAACTTCGACTGTCTTTCCATCCACTGTAACCGCAATGTGTTCTTCTCCTGCATTTTCATCATTAGCGGGATATATCTGAACTTCATCCAGGAATTGGGTTCCATCCCAATCAGATGTATATACCCGAATACATGTGTGTTCTTCCCCTTCACATGCACAATAGTAATCAAAATACTCACTGATCTGATTTCTCAAAACCGCCGTTTCATCCAGCTTCGAACCTGTCACCCACGCTTCCAGTTTCAGTTCAAATGTATTATCGTCATTATCTCCGTTATCGTTAATTGTTGCATCTACTTCCAATGTTCCAATGTCTCCGGCACTTACATCACCGTAACTTACATCACCGTAACTTACCGTAGTGCCTCCGCTATTTTTACTATCACTGTCTTTTTCACCGGAATCTGCCAGCGCAGATATGCCGCCGTTCATCATCATCGCAACACAAAGGAACATTGCCATCATTCTTTTCTTTGTCCTGCCCATCGTTACCTTACTGTTCATGGCTGCCTCCTTCAATTTCAATTGTTCCGTCAAGCACCTCATCAATCATCTTGATCATTTCCAGTGCACTTCTAAAATTCTGCGTTTTTTGCTCTTCCACCCAGGTGATACTTCCCTGCCAAGTGGAATTCTGTTTATTGATAATTTTTATAATAAATGTTCCCTTATTTCTTTCTGCTCCACTTTTCACAGTCAACTATCTCCTTATCATATATCTTACGTGCATATTGTACCTTACCGGTTGTTACGAAAAACATTACAAAAGATAAAAAAAATACTTTTTCGATCACTTTAGTGCTACATCTATCTGTTTTATAAAATCCAATGTATTGGTAAATCGCTGTGCTACTTTCCTTTCTACCCAAAAGAATTCTCCCTGCCAGGTAGAATTCTGTCGAAATCTGACACTTGTGATAAAAGTACCGATCCTCCCACTATGATTCACTACACTTTCCCTGTCAACAACCAGCTCAAGTCTATGTATCTGTGTACTCTGTTCATGTGTTTTTTCCACGAGGCTGCGAGTTTTTGTGGATGCCTGGGGAAATGAAATATCATCAAATAACTTCTCTGCTTCTCTGAGAAGTTCAATAATATTAGAAAACATTACGGGCTCTGCACTATAGCAATGATATAATCTTCCGCTGATCTCATCATTCTGATGTTGATCAACACAAATATTCACCAAATTGGGAGTTGCGATGTTCATACAATATTTTCCTTTTATTTGCATATATTATCTCCAGTTTTTATTCTGCATTAATTATTCTGATATTCACTGTCCAGCAGAGACGTCACATTACAATCCAAATGATTTCTCCATGTCTTGTGTTCTCTTGTAAAACTATCAATAATACGATCAATCGCAATCTGACAGTTTTCCTTATTGGTTCCTACCAGCATCACAAGATACTGCGAACGATTATATTTCGTAAAGGAATCGGACCGTCTGAGTGCACACTTAATTGACCGGAACAGTACTTCCGACATTTCATCAAGTTTCTCAGAATCCTCCATGGGACGCCCTTTCCTGTCTATCAGTGTGCACAATAACAGAAAAACTGACTGTCCATTCCGCTCCATACCGCGACGGATTACACGATACGCGTCGCGAAACCCCGGAAAAGTACAGAATAAAGCTCCCCGTTCCTCTGTTTCTTCCCGCAAATCTCCTTTAATCTCCGTAATGACATGGGGCCGATTGTTGATATGCTCGCTCATAACTGCAAACTGCTTCATCATCCGTTCAGAAGGAGAGACCCCAAGTTCCTCCGTCAGAAGCTTTGCAGTATTCTCATACTCTTTCAATGCCTCTCTAAAACGATTCATGGCAATATAACAATCAATCTTAACCGATTGCCACTCATCAAACGGATACATTTCGCAAGCAGGCTCAACCATGCGCAACACTTCTTTGTACTCTTTCTGCTCCAGCAAATAGTCGCATACCTGCCGCAGTGCATCAGTATACAAATTCTTACAATGTACGCTTTCCATTAAAACCCACTCATCACCTGACATTTTTTGAAGGAACTCGCCTGTATACATTCGGCATGCTTGACTCAGTATTGCATATTTCTTTTTTTCATTCGTTTCCTCTTTTGCTTTTGCAATCATATTTCTGAACACAATAGCATCCACTGTTGTCTCCATGGGACTATCCCAGTAATAGAGGCCGCCTTTGGCAACGATATACTCATATTCCGGAAGACCGGCATCATACAGCATTTTCTTCAGGCGATGAATCGTCACACGCAGATTATTCGCCGCATCTGACAACTCCTCCCTTCCGTACAGATCCTCCAACAGCTTATTGCGGGTAATTCCTTCCTTTCCGCAGTAAAGAAGGATCAGCAAAAGTTTCATTGCCTTTGTAATACTGTTTCTTCCATATAAGATCGGTGTATCACCATATGTTATTTTTTCTTTTCCGAATAGTCGGACTCGCAGTACAGGTAAATTTCTATCCATCTAATGCTTACACCTTCCTATAATGTCAAGCCCTAAATCATTGATTTTTCGGGCTTTTCTTTAAATAGTTACCTCTATAAACAGAGCAAAAAGTGTATGACAGTCATTGTATCCTGTACTGAATAGTTAAAAATGAGTACAGCTTATAAAGCATCCTTTTCTTTCGCTTTATAAAGGCTATAAATTCTCTGTTTAACTATGATGGTGAACCTTCCGTGTCTAATGGTATCGTGTACCAACTTCCTTCGTCCCACCTGTTCATACACTGAGTGCCGGCTAAGCTTTCTAACAGGGTCATGCCCTACGGAGTAAACTACTGCTGGCTACAGCTCTTGTTTGTATTTTGATTCTTACTGACCGATGACTCCACAGGGTACGGATATTCCGTGGACGCTTCCCCTGTCTCACTCAGCTGGTCATTGTGCTGATGCAGTGCATTCCACACTCCATCGTTACCGGGTTCCTTTCCAGAACCCTGCCCGACTCCAGAATCATCTGAACCCCGGCAAGGTTCTGGATTTCATCATTCTGCCTGTGACTTATGCTGCAATCGCCGTCTGCTTTTCCGGACGCCGGATGTCCATTAACATCTTTTTCGGATCATAGACCGTTCCATTCTTTAAGATAGTAAAGATTATCCTTAGCAGCTTACAGGCTATTACTATCAGCGACTGCATCTTTTTCAACGGATTATCCGCTCGTGTCGTGTAGTAAACGTGAAGCTCCTTAAACTCCTCTGCATGTGCTACCACCGACTTTGCCCCCTGAAATAACCAATATCTAAGCCGTTTGCGCCCTCTGTGGCTGATCCTGGTTTCTCCCTTATGTTTGCCGGAGCTACATGCTACAAGCCCCAGTCCACTCAGCTTCTGTATTTCTTTTACGTCGTCAAATCTCGAAATATCTCCCATCTCTGCAAGGAGCCCGGAAAGTGTATTTTCTCCAATTCCGGATATTTCCAAAACATTGCCTGTGTGAGGAAGCTCAAGACATTTCTGGTTAAGCTGTTTCTCCACATCAGCAAGTTCAGCATCCAGTTCCAGGATTTTTTCTACAAACCACTTTACAGCTGTTTTGGCAGCATCCGCTCCATCGCGCATCCCTACACTTCTTTCTGCGTACTGTAAGATTTCCCTGGCTCTGCTGTAACCGCGTCCTCTTAGTTTTGCATCATGCCAGATTTGTCTTATTCCATCATCACCAAGTGCCGTCAGTTCATCAGGAAATGGTGCCTGCTTCAACAGTTCCAGACTGAATGTACCATCCACTTTTCCCAGTGCTTCCTTATACTCCGGAAAATAAATCTTCATTTCCCTGTGCAGGCGGTTCAATGACCGGATCCTGTCCTCATTCAGCTGATCCCTGAACATAGATAATCTGCGAAGTTCTGCATATACTTTTTCCGGAATATACGGCATACCAAAGTTTCCATCCTTCACAAGATTTGCTATCAGCTTCGGATCTTTTCTGTCATCCTTCAGCTGGCTGTTATCCTCAACCTCTTTCGTCTGCTTTACCGCATAGGGATTTACCTGAACAACGCTGACACCATTGGAAACCATCCATGTGGCAAGACAGAACCAGTAGTGTCCGGTCGGCTCTAAGCCAAGAACTATCTGACTCTTATTGTGCTTTGCCGCCAGTTCCAGTGCCCACTCCTTTGCATGATTGAATCCCTCAGAATCATTGCAGAAAGAAAATGCGGACTTACTGAGTTCCCTGCCTCTGGTATCGATTGCTCTAAGATAGTGTGTTTCACTGCCTACATCGCATCCTAAAATAAGCATATCATCACTGATAAAGGAGAGTTTTTCATTTTTATCAAACTTACCATTGGTTTCCAACTCACGCCAGGTTGAAGCTGCGAGGTTTGCCCTAATCACCTCCGCTTTTTTCAAAAGCTCCTGCTGTTCAAAAATATTTACTGTTACTACTTGATTTTTCTTCTTTGTGGCTTTAACATTCATTCTAGATACCTCTTGTATTCTTTAGATTTTTACCAACTGGCAGGTCAGTAATAATCTAAATTTACTTGAGGTATTTTTTTGTGTCAATTTCTCAACCTATTTAAAGTATACAGGAAGCTCCTTGCATACTTAATTCTATGTATTTAGTATTACTAAGTATATGGTATTACCATATTGTATCGATTGTCAAGTAAATTCATAAACACCTTATT
>JBGVLR010000125.1:0-4967 GCA_045124375.1 Acetatifactor sp. | reverse complement strand
GGAATGGTGCAGCTTATGACAGAAGAAAAGAAGGACGACATTTTTGATGATGGAATGATAAGTAGATTACAGGAATTCATGGCTCCCGAGCAGTTGTATCAGGACCTTATTGAGCGTGTCCGGAAATATCATCCCAGTGATGATATTACCATGATTGCCAAAGCTTATAAGGTTGCCAGCGATGCTCATAAGAACCAGTTTCGCAAATCAGGTGAGCCTTATATCATCCATCCGCTGAACGTGGCGATTATCCTGGCGGATCTGGAGCTGGACAAGGAGACGATCGTGGCAGGTATCCTGCATGATGTGGTAGAAGATACCATCATGACGGAAGAAGACCTGATCAGAGAATTCGGTGAAGATGTGGCACAGCTGGTAGATGGTGTGACCAAGCTGGAGAAGATTCCGCTGACCAGAGGAACGGATCAGTCGGAGGTGAAGCTGCAGATGCAGGCGGAGAACCTGCGTAAGATGTTCTTAGCCATGGCGAAAGATATCCGTGTCATCATGATCAAACTGGCGGACCGCCTTCATAATATGCGCACTTTGAAATATCAGAAGCCGGAGAGCCAGCAGCGTATCGCACAGGAGACACTGGAGATTTATTGTCCTATTGCGCAGCGTCTGGGTATCAGCAAGATCAAGGTGGAACTGGATGACCTGTCTTTGAAATATCTGGAACCGGACGTGTATTATGATCTGGTGGATAAGATTGCAGTGCGCCGGAGTGTCCGTGAAAAATACATCCAGAGCATTGTGGATGAAGTCAGCGAGCATATCAGAAGTGCAGGAATCAAAGCTAAGGTTGACGGCCGTGTAAAGCACTTTTTCAGTATTTATAAGAAGATGAAGAATCAGAATAAGACGCTGGACCAGATATATGATCTGTTTGCTGTACGTATTATCGTAGATTCGGTAAAGGACTGTTATGCGGCGCTGGGTGTGATTCATGAGATGTATAAGCCTATTCCCGGCCGTTTCAAGGATTATATTGCCATGCCCAAGCCTAATATGTATCAGTCTCTTCATACTACACTGATCGGCAGTAACGGGCAGCCGTTTGAGATTCAGATTCGTACTTTTGAAATGCATAAGGCTGCAGAATACGGTATTGCAGCCCACTGGAAATACAAGGAGGCTTCTGACGGTAAGAAGCCGGAGGTACAGGAAGAGGAGAAGCTTGTATGGCTGCGACAGATTCTGGAATGGCAGCGTGACATGTCGGATAATAAGGAGTTCATGAACCTGTTAAAGAGTGACCTGGACCTTTTCTCTGACAGTGTCTATTGCTTTACACCTACGGGTGAGGTCAAGAATCTGCCGGCAGGTTCTACACCCATAGACTTTGCCTACAATATTCATTCTGCGGTAGGTAATAAGATGGTAGGTGCCAGAGTTAACGGTAAGCTGGTTACCATTGACTATGAAATCAAGAACGGCGACCGGATTGAAATCATCACTTCCCAGAACTCCAAGGGCCCCAGCCGCGACTGGCTGAATGTGGTGAAGAGTACCCAGGCGAAGAATAAGATCAATCAGTGGTTCCGCAATGAATTAAAGGAAGACAATATCATAAAAGGAAAGGATCTGCTTTCCACTTATTGTAAGACGAAATCCATCAATCTGTCCAATCTGTTAAAGCAGGAGTATATGGAAGCAGTCATGAGGAAATATGGCTTCCGTGACTGGGATTCTGTACTGGCTGCCATTGGTCATGGCGGTCTGAAAGAGGGACAGATTGTCAATAAGATGTCGGAGCTGTATGAACGCGACCACAAGCGGGAACTGACCAACGAAGAAGTATTGGCGAATATTGCACAGGCCAATGAGACTACTGCAGCCAAACCTGCCATGATGAAGTCCAAGAGCGGCATTGTGGTAAAAGGAATCGCCGATCTGTCAGTGCGTTTCTCCAAGTGCTGTTCACCGGTACCGGGAGATGAGATCGTAGGCTTTGTCACCAGAGGACGCGGCGTGTCCATCCATCGGACGGACTGTATCAATGTTCTCAATCTGCCGGAGCTGGAACGTGCACGTCTCATTGACGCGGAATGGCAGGTGCCTGATAAGGCTGCTCAGGAAAAATATGTGGCTGAGATCAAGATTTTTGCCAACAATCGTAACGGTCTGCTGGCCGATATTTCCAAGGCACTGACCGAGAAGAATATTGATATTCTGTCCATGAACACCAGGACCAGCAAGCAGGGATTGGCTACTCTGCAGACGACTTTTGAGATTTCCGGCAGAGAAGAGCTGAACAGAGTGATCGAGAAGATACAGGGAATTGAAAGCGTAATTGATATAGAAAGGACGACAGGCTGATGGGAGAGATTAAGATCGGACGTATGGTACTGGGAGTATGTCAGACAAACTGTTATTTCCTGTATCGGGAAGACAGTAAGGAATGTATTTTCGTGGACCCGGCTGACCAGGGAGGCAATATATATAAGGCAATGACAAAGAATGGTTTTAAAATAGCAGCTGTTCTGTTAACGCATGGTCATTTCGACCATATCTGGGGAACGAAGGAGCTGTGTGAACTGTCAGGAGCAAAGCTGTATGCGCTGGATGCCGAAAAAGAACTGCTTAAGGATGCCCGTAAAAATGTATCCTCTCAGGCAGGCAGAGCGTATACAACAGATGCTGATATCTATCTGAAAGATGGAGATGAACTGACCATTGCCGATATGACATTTCAGGTGATTGCCACTCCGGGACATACTGCCGGCGGATGTTGCTACTATTTCAAAGAAGCAGGCTTTCTGGTAAGCGGTGACACTTTATTCCAGGATTCTGTGGGAAGAACGGATTTTCCTACCGGAAGCATGGGAACACTGGTGCGTTCTATTAAAGAAAAGCTGTTCGTATTGCCGGATGAGACGAAGGTTTATCCGGGACATGGCGACAATACCACCATTGGATATGAGAAGAAATATAATCCGTTCTGCCAGTAAGCTGGTTTGAGTATAGAGGTGCAGGCGGTAAGATGAAAGGTGTATGGGCAAGGGTAAAAGACATGGAAGAAGCATGCTTTTGCGCTTGCTCATTTGCGGAAAGAGAGTAAAATGTTAGCAGTTTGGATTGATAAGGCAAATTTTGAATATGATGTGCATTCTATTGTAAAAGCTTTTTATCCGGAGGAGACGGTGAAAGTCCTGACGCCGGAGACAGGAGAGCAGAAGCTGGAGGAATTTAGGAAAGATGTTAAACTTCAGATTCTGCTTTCGGATGATGGGGCGCAGATGAAAGTACAGAGTGATGAGAAGGAAACGGAAGATTTCAACTGGTGTTGGGACAGGCAGTGCGGTGATACCTACAAGGATTGTTTTAAACGGTTTCTTTATGAGAGTTTAAGCAGTATCACAGGCAAGACGCTTCCTTGGGGGAATCTGACGGGAATCCGTCCTACCAAGATTGCTTACGGCATGCTGGAAGAGGGCAGAGCGGAAGATGAGATCCTGACATTCTTGGATAAGAAACACTTTGTCAGCGAAGAAAAGAGCAGGCTGAGTATTGATATTGCAAAGCGTGAGAGGGAGCTTCTGTCGGGTGTCCATTATGAAGGCGGTTACAGCTTATATATCGGGATTCCTTTCTGTCCCACTACCTGTCTGTATTGCTCATTTACTTCTTTTGCAATCGGTGCATACCGCAAGCAGGTGGAAGACTATGTTGACTGTTTGATCAAAGAGATGGAATATGTTTCAAAGCGCTACGCGGACAAGATTTTAGACAGCGTCTATATCGGCGGAGGTACGCCTACTACTTTAGAGGCGCATCAGCTGGACAGGCTGATCGGAAGCCTGAAAGAAATGTTTGACTTCAGCCGGGTGAAAGAATTTACTGTGGAAGCCGGCCGCGCAGACAGCATTACGGAGGAAAAACTGCAGGTACTGTATCGCCATGGGGTGAGCCGTATCTCCATCAATCCCCAGACCATGAAACAGGAGACGCTGGATATTATCGGCAGAAGGCATACGGTGGAGCAGGTTGTTGAGGCATATTACATGGCCAGAAAGATCGGCTTTGATAATATCAATATGGATCTGATCCTCGGGCTTCCGGGAGAGACACCTGAAGACGTACAGCATACTATTGACCGCGTAGTAGAATTAGCGCCGGACAGTCTGACAGTGCATTCTCTTGCAATCAAGCGGGCCAGCAGGCTGAATCAGTGGATTCAGGAAAACGGCATTTCCGCACTTCAGAATACGGATGAGACCATGGACATTGCGGCAGCAGGAGCAGCGCGTCTGGGCATGGAACCCTATTATCTGTACCGCCAGAAGAATATGTCAGGGAATTTCGAAAATGTAGGTTATGCCCGGCCAGGCAAGTTCGGGCTATACAATATCCTGATTATGGAAGAGAAACAGACCATCGTGGCACTGGGAGCAGGAAGCATTACCAAACTGGTGCTGCCGGGCGGAAGGATCGAACGGACAGATAATGTGAAGGATGTGAAGCTTTACATCGAAAAGATTGACGAGATGATCGAGCGTAAGGAGCAGCTGTTTTCACTGGAGGGTTAAAAAATCGCCCTCTAATGTTGACAGACACGGCAAAAAAACATATACTTGTGAAGAAAGAAATTTGTTAAAAAATAGCAGGAAGATTTAATAGAGACAGGGAGATGAACTATGGCACTCAGTAAGAAGCCGACAACCGGCATGAAAGATATTTTACCGGAGGAGATGCAGATCCGTGATTACGTCATGGGCGTGATCAAGGAGACCTACGGTAAATTTGGTTTTACTTCCATTGAGACCCCTTGTGTAGAGAATATTGCGAATTTGAGCAGTAAGCAGGGCGGAGATAATGAGAAGCTGATTTTTAAGATTTTAAAGAGAGGCGAGAAACTGAACGTAGAAGCAGCCACAACCGAGGATGAGGTAGTGGACAGTGGCTTAAGATACGATCTGACTGTTCCTCTTGTAAGATACTATTCCAACAATGCAGCACAGCTG
>JBGVLR010000124.1:0-4108 GCA_045124375.1 Acetatifactor sp. | reverse complement strand
TAAAACGGCAATAATAGCCAGAACAATTTGGCTAAATATCAACATGTCATTACACTAGGGCTGAACTGGTAAAATGAAACAGAGAACCTTTACAGGTTCTCTGGAGTAATTAGTCTTAAATCGATTATGCGTTCAGCATATCCTTTAAAGCTTTACCAGCTTTGAACTTAGGAGCCTTGGAAGCTGCGATCTTCATAGGTTCGCCGCTCTGAGGATTTCTTCCTTCTCTTTCAGCTCTGGTGGAAACTTCGAAAGTACCGAAGCCAACTAACTGAACCTTACCATCTTTCTTTAATTCTTCAGCAACAACATCTGTAAAAGCCTTTAAAGCCTTTTCTGCGTCTTTTTTAGAAATGCCAGCCTGCTCAGCCATAGCTGCAACTAATTCTGTTTTGTTCATGTCGAACTCCTCCTGTATTGAGTATACTGTGTTTAATGTATTGTAGATGCTTCCGGTCAATGGTGCCTTACTTTCTGCATACAACCACTCCGTCAAAACGTCTATACATATATATATCTGTTTTTCCAGTGTTTGTCAAGATTTTTCGGGGTTTTTAGCATATTTTTAGTTGCAGGATTCTCCCCAACGGCCTGGGCGGTATTTACTTTACATTACGGAACACTGTATCCAGGAAATCCTGTTTCTGCGCTTCCTGATCCAGTAATTTGTTGAGCTTCTCCAGATTTCGTTCCGGTATCCAGGCCTTGCGGGAATTATAATAAAAGTTCACGATCTTCCAGAACTTCTCCGGATAGGCCAGGCGATAATAAAGATCGATCCGGGAGTAAGCCGAAATCGGGCGCACCTCCTCATAGGCAGCGATCAGTTCTGTTCCCATGGGAATCGACCAGTTACTCTTCTCCAAAAGCTTTCGAAGCAGCAGATACAGATCCCGAATGGGATTGTCACGGAGACATTTTTCAAAATTAATTATGTACCATGCCCCATCGTATTTGATAATATTGTGATATTGGTAGTCACCATGGCAAAGGCAGCTGCATTCCGGCTGGTCCTGAGACAGATGACTGTACTCCTGCCACTCCTTTGTGATGTCCATGGCCTGTTCCAGGAAACCGTCAAAAGCCTGCTGCAGGCAGATTTCAAACCAGTTCTTCTGGCCTTTCTCACGCAGGAATCGGCGTACCTTCTTCAGTTCCCTGTTATGCTTGTCGTATTCTTTTTCCGGTGTAGAAGTGGGCAATGTGACATCACATTGCACTTTTTCCATGCTGTTATGGAGCCCCGCCAGAAGCTTCACCGCCTCCACGCACTCTGCTCTGTCATAGATATTGCATTCCCTTCCCTCGTACCAGGTTTTCAGCACATAAGACACTCCATCGTTGTCCTTCACCAACAGGTTTCCTTCTTTATCCGGGAAAATACGCTCCACGCCTACTTTTCCATCTTCACGAATCTGCTCCAGCAGTTTGCTCTGAAAAGCAATTCTCTGAGCATTTCCCATATATTCTTTCAAGATCAGGCATCCCTGATCGGTATCGCACAAAATGGCACCTCTGCCTTTTCTGGTCCTCTGCACCTCAATATCATATTGATCTAATAACGCGACTGCTCTGTCATTCACCGCAAGTCCCTCCCATATTCAGTTTCCGCCCCATAAATCGAGCCTAACCTATCATATGTGAGGGATTGATAAAGTATGTTACTTTTTATCAGAACTTTGCAGCCACTGAGTCAAATATTCTCTTGTATTGTATTCCGGATGATCCAACACCAGCTCCAGCATCTCATGAAGCATCTCTCCAAGTGCCTTCCCCGGCTCCATTCCCAGCGCGATCAGGTCACTGCCGGTAAGCGCCAGTGTTTTTAAGGATACACATTCTTTTCGTTCCAGTATCTCTTCATATAATTCCTGCCACTTGGCAAGACGCCCCAGCTTCTCTTCCCGGAATGTCTCACCCTGGGCCAGAATATCTGCCCTTCTTACCGCAAAAAGCATGGGGAAAATATCTTCTCCGATCTTATTCATGGCCCGTCTGACCATACAGCGCGTAGGTTCTTCACCAATGCCGTAATCATGATAAAGCACCAGTCTGTACACCGTGTTGGTGGTGTCATTGTCGTATCTGAGGCGGCGCATGATCTTCTTTGCAATATCAGCGCTAGCCTGGGCATGGCAAAGGAACTGTGGCTTTCCGATGTCATGGAAAAGCATTGCAAGGCGCAGTTCCTTCTTCCTCTCCACCTGCTGCATGGCGCACAAAGTATGCTCTCCCACGCTGCAGCAATGCTGAGAATCGTCCTGGGCAGTCTCCATGATCTGCTGAAACTCCGGCAGGATAATTGCCGCCACGCCGGTATCGTACACCATTCTCATGGTCTCCGGATGGGCAGAAGTCACCAGCTTGGTCAGTTCCACCTGAATACGCTCCGCGCTGATCTGGCGAAGATTGGGAGCCAGCTCACCAATAGCTTCTCTTGTCTCGCTTTCAATCTCATACCCCAGCTGAGCCGCAAACCGGATCGCCCGCATGATCCTCAGGGCATCCTCTGTAAACCTGGCCCTTGCATCACCTACACAACGGATAATTCCAGCCTCCATGTCCTGAATTCCGCCGAAAAGATCCACCATCCCTGCCTGTTCATTATATGCCATGGCATTGATGGTAAAATCCCGGCGCTTTAAGTCCTCTTCCAGATTGGGTGTAAAAGTCACTTCTGTGGGGTGTCTGCCGTCCTCATATTTTCCATCGATACGATAGGTCGTCACCTCAAAGCCTTCTCTATCCAACATGACCGTCACGGTACCGTGCTGAATACCGGTGTCAATGGTGCGGCGGAACAGCTGCTTTACCTGTTGCGGTGTGGCCGAGGTAGTGATATCCCAGTCATCGGGCACTCTGCCGAGAATAGAATCCCGAATACAGCCGCCGACAGCATATGCCTCGTAACCGGCTTCCGTGATGCAGTTGATTATCTGTTTTACCTTGTCAGGCAATTCAATCCTCATATCTGTCATTTTCAATCTCCTGTTTTCACGCGTTCATGATAAAATTCTCGATAACCTGCACCAGGCCATCATTGTCATTCGTATCCGTGATATAATCTGCCACTTCTTTCAAAGCCGTCTGGCCATTGCCCATTGCCACGCCCACACCCGCATAGCGTACCATGGAAATGTCATTAAAACCATCACCGCAGCAGATGGTGTTTTCACGAGTCTGCCCGATGACCTTCAGCATCTGATCCAGAGAAGTTGCCTTGTCTACATTCTTAGGCATAATCTCGATATAGAACGGCTCCGAGCGATACACACTGACAATGTCTCCATATTTTTCCCGCAGTTCCTTTTCATAGCTTTCCGCCACCTCATGATCGGCAGATATCAGACATTTATTCACATCAAAATCTACATATTCTTTAAAATGATCTACCACCTTGATAGGCATGCCGTTTATTCTGCTTTCCAATAACATGTATTCATCCGGCTCATATGCGGAAATTATATTATCGCCAAAATAAGTGATCAGTCCGCATCCGTGTTCTCTGGTAAAACGGCAGATGCCGGGTATAATGCTTAACGGCAGGATACGCTGGTAAACAATCTCACCGGTTCGGCATTCAATGATCCTGGCGCCGTTAAACGACAACAGATAACCGCCGAATTTATCTAATTCCAATTCCTGCTCGTACCGCCGCATTCCCGGGGTAGGACGGCCGGAGGCCAGAATGACCTTGTGACCTTTCTTTAAAATGGTCTGGATAGCCTGCTTAGTAGCCGGGGTGATTTCCTTTTGGGTGTTGGTCAGGGTGCCGTCAATGTCCAGCACCAATACTTTTTCTATCATTTTAAGGGGCTCCTTTATGCTTTTTCTTTTTTAACAATCTGCGGTTCAGATAACTCAAAAAGGGGCGATTTTGGTATTACTCGCCCCCAAATATTGTACCAAACCGCTGGCGCGGTGGCTGTTTCAGTTACAATAAAGTTTCTTTCTTCTAAAATAAAACTAGCAGTTTTTGTATATATGTGTTATTGTTAAGTTACCACACTAAAACAAACCACATACAACAAGAACTGCTATGATTAGTTTAACATGTGTTTTCCAACTTAGCAACTACATATTTAACTTTTTTGTCCGCCCTCCTCCG
>JBGVLR010000123.1:0-1559 GCA_045124375.1 Acetatifactor sp. | reverse complement strand
TGGAGATCAGTGGAAGAAATGGACTTACGAGAGCCTTCCGGTCAATCCGGAGCATTGGCAGTATGAGATCAAGGAGGATACCAAAGAACAGTACGATGTGCTTTATGGTCTTTTGCATGACAGCAGAGTGGATGAGGTAGTATGTGCCACAGATGCAGGACGGGAAGGAGAGCTTATCTTCCGTTTGGTGTATGAACAGGCGGGATGTAGCAAACCGATGAAACGCTTATGGATTTCATCTATGGAGGAAAGTGCCATAAGGGAAGGCTTTGAGAACTTAAAGCCGGGAAGTGACTATGAGCATTTATACCATTCTGCACTTTGCAGACAGGAAGCGGACTGGCTTGTGGGTATCAACGGTACAAGGCTTTTTACCGTTTTATATGGCGGCAAGGTGTTAAAGGTGGGCAGAGTACAGACACCTACCCTTGCAATGCTTGTGGAACGTGAGAGCAAGATTATGAATTTCAAGAAAGAGCAGTATTTCATGGCTCATATCCTCTGTGGCGGCGTGGATGCGGTCACAGAGAGGATTGACAATAAAACAGAAGCGGAAAATGTTGCAGGAGCTTGTCTGAACGGACAGGCTCTTGTTACGTCTGTGGCAAAGGAAGAAAAGACGGTGGCACCGCCGAAGCTCTATGACCTTACCACGCTTCAGAGGGATGCCAACCGCTTATTCGGTTTTACTGCAAAGCAGACTTTGGAGTATACCCAGAGCCTTTATGAAAAGAAGCTGTGTACCTATCCGAGAACGGACAGCCAGTATTTGTCTGACGATATGGAGCAGACAGCCGGAAATGTGATTGAAGCAATTTTTGGTTCCATTCTGTTTGAGGAAAAGATGATGTTCAATCCGGATATTAAGCGTGTGTTAAACAGCAAAAAGGTTACAGACCACCATGCGATTATCCCCACAATGGAGATTGCAAAAGCTGACCTTGCAGCCTTGCCGGAAACGGAGCGAAAGATTTTATTCCTTGTGGCCAACAGACTGCTGTGTGCTACGGGGGAGAAACATCTTTATGAAACGGTTAAGGCAGAGCTTTCCTGTGGTGGTTACACCTTTGCTGCTTCCGGCAAGTCAGTCTTAAAAAACGGGTGGAAAGATTTTGAAGATGCCTTTAAGCGTTCCTTTAAGACAATGGAAGATAAAGAGCAGGAGGATAAGAAGCTGCCAGAGCTTTCCGAGGGGCAGACCTTTGACGGGGTACAGACGAAGATCAGCGAGCATTACACCACACCGCCGAAGCACTTTACGGATGTAATACACTTTGAGAGTAGGCAGTGGAAATATTCAAAAAGCAAAGGAGCAGGATAGCAATGAAAATCAAAGACAAGAGATTTAAAATCACAGCTTTATACGAGCGACTCTCAAAGGATGACGAAGTGCAGGGCGAGTCAAACAGTATCGTCAATCAGAAACGGATGTTGACACAGTATGCGGAACAGCATGGGTATGAGAACATTGAGCATTACACAGATGATGGATGGACTGGCACTAATTTTGACAGACCCGACTGGAAGAGAATGCTTGCGGATATTGAAGCTGGCAAGGT
>JBGVLR010000122.1:0-1551 GCA_045124375.1 Acetatifactor sp. | reverse complement strand
GATTTTTCTTTTACGTGTCCAACTTCATTTTACAATTAACCACTGTTTCTTAATAAAACGGTTTCGTTTTATTAAGAAGACACCGCCTTTCGGCGTTGCCGATTCTGTTATTTCCGAAAAGGAAATAACAGAATCCCGTCTCATACAGTTCTTGACGCGCATCTGGCGCTATAAAATGGTTATTATACCATTTTATCAAGAACTAGGGAACCTCTGATTTAATCAGCACTACCATACAGGATTGAAATATGGTATAATATCACCATCAAAGCAACGGTGGTGCATAACAATGAAACAAGAAACATTCACAGATATCGAATACAGCTTCCGTAAGAAGAAAACCAAGCGGGAGGAATTTCTGGAAATCATGGACGAAATCATCCCCTGGGATGAGTGGGTAGATGTTATCAAGCCCTACTACCCCAAAGGAAAGCGTGGTCGTCCGCCCATGGGGATCGAGAAAATGCTGCGGATGTATCTGCTTCAGATCTGGTTCAATCTATCCGATCCGGCAACCGAAGATGCCATCTATGACAGCTATGCCATGCGGAAATTCACAGGCATCGACTTTATGACGGAAGCAGTGCCGGATGAAACGACACTGTGCAAATTCCGTCATCTTCTGGAAGCCAACGGCCTGAATAAGCTGTTTTTTGACGCGATCAACCGAGTTATGGTGAAAACGGGACACATGATGAAGGGCGGAACCATTGTAGATGCTACTATCATCAACGCCCCCAGCTCCACCAAAAACGCCGAGAAAACCCGTGACCCCGAAATGCACCAGACCAAGAAAGGAAACGAATGGCGTTTTGGGATGAAGTGCCATATCGGTGTAGATGCAGGCAGCGGACTTGTTCACACAATAGCTGTCACAGCAGCAAATGAGCACGACATCTCACAAACAGCGAAGTTACTACGAGAAGATGATGAAGTAATGTACGGGGACTCCGGATATCGAGGAGTCCAGAAGCGCCCTGAAATTGCAAACAACGAGCATTTTTCAAAGATTGACTTCCGCATCAACCGCCGTCCTGGTACACTGCCTCGTGTATCTGACAACGCTATCGACTGGGAACGCTATATCGAGAATCGCAAATCCTCGGTGCGATGCAAAGTTGAGCACGCATTCAGGATTATAAAGTGTCAGTTCGGCTACAGGAAAACGGCATATCGCGGACTAAAAAAGAATGAAAACCGGTTGTACGCCATGTTTGCTTGTGCCAATCTGTATTCGCTTGCGATCGCCGGACGAAAACTCTCCACAGTCTGATGTAGGGGCAGTCTGCCCTTTTTGGGGAAAAGAAGCAGAAAACCTGAGGAATATCGACTGTTTTCCGCTTAAATTACCTTAACAAGCGAAAAAACTGGCCAAAATTACGATTGGAAACAGAATGAAGGCTATTTATTCAGAGGTTCCCTAGGCTATCTGATGCAGGCAAAATCCGTAACTGCCACTTCCACCAGTACCATTGTCACCATGGCGGGCCCCGCCACCCGGGTACAGCAGACACAATTGAACACCTATGGCTCAGGAACCGATCTTCTTAC
>JBGVLR010000121.1:0-5380 GCA_045124375.1 Acetatifactor sp. | reverse complement strand
CCAAACGGCCCATTGGTCAAGTGGTTAAGACAGCGGCCTCTCACGCCGTTAACATCGGTTCGAATCCGGTATGGGTCACCAAAGTTTGTGTTGATTGTCATGTGGGTCCACCTGTTCCCATCCCGAACACAGAAGTTAAGCTCACTTACGCCGACGATAGTTGCCTGGTGACGGGCCGTGAAAATAGGTAACGCGAACATAAACCTCCTGCTTTTGCAGGAGGTTTTTTGTTTACCATGTTTGTACGACGATTGGATTTTGCGGGGATATATGTTTTAAAGTAAAGAAATCTCACCCATCGGCAGAACTTTATTGTGCTTAGTGGGGGAGTTAATTCTTATGGTGCTCAGGAAATATCAAATGCATTCCTTCGGATTGCACGGTAATCAGCTATATCACTTGGGTACACTGCGGCCAGCTGAGCCAGTCGTTCTTGGGTAAAGGTGATCAGGATAATCTTCCTGAAATGGAACAGCTCGTAGAGCTCCGTGGCCCATGCGCCATAGGTGCCGGTTCTGGGGCCTCTGGGTTCCTCTATTCGGTACAGACGGATGACAATATCATATTCATAAGGGAGCCGCGATGTATAATGGACTTTGCAGATCCCGACATCTCGGAACGACTCCCAGGGATAAAGGATGCTGCGGCTGTCGATGGACCAAATGGTGATCCCGTCCTCGCTGACGGCGTATTTCACAGACAATACAAGCGTCGAAATATGAAATGATAGTAATAATAAGAGGATTAGAGCTAAATTCATACAGACATAAAGGTCAGTGGTTTTAGCTTTGACATAATTTGATACTCGTATGTCACAGAGAAAGAATCCTTCCAATGTGCTCAATCTCGCTATTCCTGTTACGGTTAAGTATAACGGGAAATGACAAAGGCGACTCCATATTGTGCATTGCTTTTCTGGGGTAACCATACTATAATATGTGCCGAAATTTTAATAGTGAGGTTTATGCGATGGAAATGAAAACGAGCAAGCAGGAAAACCGTCTGATGGCTGCTACACTGTTTGTCTTTTTTGTCAGCGGTGCATCGTCTGTTCTGTTGGGAAATCTGATGCCTTATCTTCGGGAAACCTATGGTTTCAGCTATGCCTACCAGGGCTTGCTTCTGAGTCTGCCTTCCTGGGGTAATCTGGTTTCCATTTTTCTGACGGGTTATCTGCCCACCTATATCGGTCGGCGCAAGACGGTCCTGATCACCGCAGTCTGGATGTGTGCGGCATTTGTGATCTTTGCCACCGGAATCGGTGGAGCGGCTCTACTGAGTGTGGCCTGTCTGATGACCGGCGTGGCCCGGGGTGGTAATACCAATTTCTCCAACACCATGATGTCCACCCTGCCCGGCAACAAGTCTGCCATTGGCTATAATCTGCTTCATGGTGCCTTTGCCATGGGTGCAGTTCTCTCTCCCCTGGTTCTGGTGGCTTGCACCAAGGCCAATGAGGGCGGTTGGCAGATGATGGCAGGCGGTATCGTTGTCCTGTGCCTGGTGCAGCTGGGTGTCTATGCGAATATGCGCCTGCCTGCGGAGAACATCACCAAGAGCATCAAGAAGGTGGACCGCAGCTTCCTGAAGAACAAGAATTTCTGGCTGGGTGCCATGATCTTGTTTTTCTACATCTCTGCGGAGTATGCCATCGTCAACTGGCTGGTTACTTATTTCAAGGACACCGGCATTCTCAGCGCACAGGTCAGCCAGATGATGACGAGCCTGCTGTGGGTGGTCATTTTCATCGGCCGTATGATCGGCGCAGCTCTCGTGGGGCGTGTGCCCAGAAAGTATATCCTGCTGACTGATGGCATTGGTCTGCTGGTCTTCTTCCTGTTGGTGTTCTTCAGTCGCAGCGAGCTGCCTATTTTTGTCGGCATCATGGGTGTCGGTCTGTTTATGGCTACCATCTATACCAGTGCTCTGGCCCTGGGCACGGAAAGCATCCGCGGCAATGATCTGGGTGTCAGCACGATGATCCTCATCGGCTCTACCGGTGGTATTATCACCCCTGCTGTGGTCGGTTTTGTGGCAGAGCGGGCCGGTATCCAGACCGGTATGGGCGTTGTGGTTGCAGTTACTGCCATGCTGCTGGGTGTGATCATTCTCAGTATTCAGAATCATGAGGATACAGAATAAACCCGACGAATGATCGGAGTAAATCCCGCTTTTGTATTGGGTTTTCATGTGAGAGTCATTGTGACATTGCACGCTGAATGGTCATTCGCTATGTAAAACATACAACTTAAATAATTCTTGTGTAAAAGCCCGTCCTGCCATTTGGCAAGACGGGCTTTTCAGACTGTCGGTAAACCCTCCCGACCAAGATTTTCGGAGAGAGGGGGTGTGTGAGGGGGAACCGTCAGGGTTCCCTTGCGCGTTCAATAAGGGATAGATTCCGAAGCAGCTTCTCAACGCGAAAGGTCGGCCTGAATAAGCAAAGTAGTGCAGGAGGGCACATCTGCAAAGGGGAGGATTCGAACCGGTACATTACATTTTCTTGCTTCCATGATAATTCGTCTGGATCCTTCAAATGTCATCTTCTTATGGATCCAAATAATCTCAGACCCCCGAAACAGCACTGCATTCTCTCTGGTTGCTTCGGAAAAGAAATGGATATCAGGGAGCTTATCTTGCATTTGCAGTCTCCATTCCTGATCCATCGAGAAAACGATATAATTACTGCTGATATGACAGGGAATATCAGGTGTATGTGAAACCGTGGGTATTTTGCAGTCAAAAACAATACTGCTCAAATCGTGTAGAAGAATATCACGGTGTGCGAGATCTTTTTGCATTTGTGCGATCACGCTTGTCTGCCTGCCATTTTTCTGGACCGTATTTTGGAGGGTAAGTTTGCACTGGTTCAATTCTTCCTGTAGAGCAATGACCTGAGCCTGAAGTTCTTCGACGGAATCGGCAACCGGCCCTGAACGCATCTCCGAAAGAGAAGATGCTTGAACTGCAAGCGACTGGTTTTTTGCCTCTCCCAACAAGGACATACAGTAGAGCAGATTTTGATTTTCTTTCTTGGTATTAATTCCGTATCTGTTTAAGGTAGACAGAGCGGCCAGATATCTCCGGGGGGTTCTGGGCATCAGGCATCCTGTGGTTTCATAGATAATATGAGAGAGGCTGTACAAACTGTTGTCGTTGATGCGAGATTTCGCTGCATCCTGATATTGTAATCGATACCAGTTGACCAAATCCGGTATTTTTATTTTTTTGGAAAGCGGTTGATCCGTGGGACCAGGCACAATGGAATCCAGATCTGCATCATAATGTTCCCAGATGTCATCGCAGCTGGAAATAAATCGTGTTCGTGTCCAGGGAAGCATTCCGATATAGGCCGATTGTAAAATAACACTGGGGAAATAGCACCAGGGGAGATCAGAGTTCTGATCCAGCAGGGAAAGGAACGCCATACACATGGAATAAGGATCTTCAATCTCGAAACCCTCCCAAATGTGTGCAATTTCATCACCGAAGCGATTGGATATCTCATCAGAAGGCAGCAGTGCAAACTCTCCCACTTCTCTGATAAAGGAATTGAATCTGGCATGAAATCGCTCCTGCTTTTCGAAGAGAGACTTATTTTGGTACTCCATTGTTTTGGCCTGGAGTATTTGTTCAGAAGATGGCTCCAGACTCAAACAAGAAAAAGTTCCTGCATTTGTTGCATTGGAAAGAACAGATACGAATTCCGGATTTTGAGATAAAATGGGCATCTGTGCCTTTGTTCGCTGAATCTGATCCTGGAACTCCATAATTTCGTCTCTGATAGAGCATTCTTCACGAATAAAAATAGCTCTGCACCGAAAATAGCGGGAAAGCCAATCCCAGTGCTTCTCCTTGTAGGTATGCTCAATCGCGGACAATGCATCCGGGTCGATCAGAGCAAGGATCTGATCAAACAGACTACGGGAAGGAACATTGTGATCGATTTTATTCTCTGCCGTTGCCCGATCCATATAGATTCGTTCAAGAGATGCCCGATTCTTTCGGATCGCCTTCTCAGTCACATGACAATCGGCATTTCGATTATGAATGACCCAAAGCATCTGACGCAGCATTTGCTGACTGTGGCAGGGATCCCAAACATCGGGCATCAGTATTTCGTCCGCATAGGGAGTACCACAGAGGATTTTAGTCAGCTTTTCAGTTTTTCCCTGATCCCGAATATTGTCTAAAATCCAGATTGCAGCACCAAGGGCAGAAAAAATATGCTTTTCAACATGATCATATGCCGAGACAGGGTAGGTATTCATCGTGACCCAATCTTCTGCCAACGAGAAAATGGCCGGAACATCCGGACAAATATCGCTGTAACGAGATACCACTTCGTCAACAACAGAAAGAACCGATGAAATTCGCCGTTTCATTCGGATCGGATCAAAATCCAGGCCTTCATAAATGGCATCGACCTCGGAGCCTTGCTTTTGAAATTGGATTGCGCGTTGCTTGAAAACCTTCTGGGCAAATGTCTGAATGGGCAGTGTTCCAGGTAGTGGGGGTGTATTTACATTGCCTGCAGAAGGGGAGCGTGTTTTCTTTTTGTGTTTCGTCTTTGCCATCGGAAAGCGTCCTCAATTCGTTTTGAAGTGTTTGTATCCGGGATATGGAAAGTTTTGACCCCTTACATACAATTTTTACCATCATACCATAAAGCACTGTTTTATACCATAGTACAAAACAGTGAGGAATCAGAACGAAATGGATATATCTGTGATAAAAATCTGGGAAAGTGGATGAAAGTAAGAATGAATATAGAAAACGCACAGAATAATCAGAAATTATCCTGTGCGTTTAGGCTGGTGCGGAATGGAAATAGTAAGGAGAAATGTTGTTACTCTCATAGCAAAAATAGAGAAACTTTGAGGAAGGGAGTCAGAACACCAGCTTTATTTCATATTATACAATTCATGAAGATCCAACAATTGAAAATCAGATGTAAATATGCCCAATTCGGATATATATACATCCGATTCGTTCATTTACCGTAATTATGAAAGCATTTATTATTTAGAGTGAAATAAATGGTATATTTTGACAAGAGAAAGATGAGACATTATCATGTGCAGATTTCGTTAAAGTTTGTGCCATTTACTTTTGATCAAAGCCGCAATTCGTATAATCCTATAACAAAATCAAGGAGGTTGATTATTTTGACTGTAATGGAAAGACTCGCAAACTCCATCGTCGTCCCCGTTGTCGTTTTGGACAAAGTCGAGGACGCTGTCCCCACTGCCAAGGCTATGGCCGCCGGCGGCGTTGACACCATGGAGATCACCTTCCGCACCGCCTGCGCTCCCGATGCGATCCGGGCTGTTGCCGAGAACTGCCCCGACGTTCTGGTCGGTGCCGGTACCATCATCAA
>JBGVLR010000120.1:0-3248 GCA_045124375.1 Acetatifactor sp. | reverse complement strand
TGGGGGCCAATAAGGCACCGAAATACATATCCTGGTCCAGTGATAACCGCTCCCAGTTGATCCGAGTTCCTGCTGCGGATGGGGAATACCGCCGCTTTGAGCTTCGCAGCCCAGATTGCACAGCCAATCCCTACCTTGCCTTTGCTTTGCTGATCTGGGCTGGACTGGATGGGATCCTGAATAATATTCCTCTGCCGGAAAAATCCAATGTCAACCTTTTTACGGCCTCTCCCAAGGACCTTTGGGGCCTGGAAACACTGCCCCTTACCCGGAGCAATGCTGCCAAAGTTACTCTCTCCAGTGATTTTATCAAGGCTCATTTGCCGGAGTCTTTGATCAATTTCTTCTGCGAACGATAACACCATTTCATTTTGCAGAAAGGAGGGAGCTGCATGGTATTTGGTGAGGAAGTCTACAGCGTGCTGGTGGTATCTTCAAACAGCAGATTCAACGATGCCATCACACCGTTGCTCCCGTATTCCGAATATTACCCTGTGTGCTTTGTCAGCAATATTGCCGCAGCCAGACGGGAGATCCTGGCACGGACCTATGATTTTGTAATTATCAATGCGCCGCTTCCGGATGACTTTGGAACCCGGTTTGCCATTGATACAAGTGCAAGAACGGCATCTGTTGTCTTGCTGCTGCTGAAATCCGATTCCTATGAGCAGATCAATTCTAAGGTACAGCCTTATGGTGTCTTTACGCTGCTGGTGCCAACACCCATGCAGACATTAAAACAAGGTCTGAAATGGATGGCTGCGGCCAGAGCGCGGCTGCGGAAGATGGAAAAGAAAGCCCTGACCATCGAAGAAAAAATGGAAGAGATCCGTCAGGTGAATCGTGCCAAATGGATCTTGATCGAGCAGCTGAAAATGACAGAAGAGGAAGCTCATCACCATATTGAGAAACAGGCAATGGATCGGTGCTGTTCCAAAAAGGAGATCGCACGGAATATTATCAATACTTATTCTTAATTGACAGCCGCCAGTGCATTGAAGTGCCCTGGCGGCCTGTTTCTTGCACTGGCAATTTTCTTATGGTTTTTGCAGTGGAGATGATTTGACACAGATTTCACATTTGTTGTCTTTTGAATTTTACATATGCCCCATGAAGAAGTATCCCTCAAAGTTCTTTCTGAGGAAGTCTGTGAAACACTTGCAGATGCTGCAAAACTGAAGGGTGTTTCTTTGAAAATCATCGGCGAAGATGGCGTTGTGAATGGTGTCCGCAGATTGCTGTATGAGGTCGTCTACAACCTTTGCGACAATGCCATTAAGTACAACAAACCCGGCGGCAGAGTGAAAGTGACCGTTGCTCAGAAATCCAGTAAGGTGCTGCTGAGTGTACAGGATACTGGTATCGGTATTTCTCCTGAACATCAGGAAAAAGTGTTTGAACGCTTCTATCGTGTGGATAAAAGCCATTCCAGGCAATCCGGCGGCACTGGCCTTGGCCTGTCTATTGTGAAGCACGCCGTGCAGTATCACCACGGTAGAATTATTCTGGAAAGTGAACAGAATAAAGGTACAACTGTTTCTGTGATTCTTTCAAAATAAGCAAAATGAAGAACATGGCCTTTGTCAAATGCAGAAGCTACGGCTCCCTCATCTGAGGGAGCTGTTTTCGTATAGTTCGAGTGGGTTATGCGATTAACCTTTGACGAATCTTTGTAAATGTAATAAAATAAAGGAACAACAGGGGAGGGGATACTTATGGAAGAACAGCGCGTCAGAATCAGTGATATTGCGCAGGAGCTTGGCTTAAGTACAGCAACAGTATCCAATGTGATCCATGGAAAAACAAAGAAAATCTCGGATGAAACGGTAAAACGGGTCATGGCTCTGCTGGAAGAGCGGCAATATATCCCCAATATGGCGGGGATTTTGCTGGCGCAGAATTCCTCCAAAATCATTGGCGTATTTGTCAATGACCATGAAAAATACGAAGGACATACTCTGGATGATTTCTTTATTGCTTCCTCTCTGAACCATCTGTCAACGGAAATCGAGGCAAACGGGCAGTTTATGATGGTAAAGAAGGCGAAAAACGCGGAGGAGATCATTCAGTTTGCGTCCATGTGGAATATGGATGGAATCGTGGTCATCGGCTTCTGCGACCAGGACTATATGTACCTGCGCAATCACATGAGAATCCCCTTTGTGGTCTATGACGGCTACTGTGAGAACCCGGAGCGCATCTTCAATATTACCATTGATAATTACGATGGCGGCTGTCAGGTAGGTGCTTACTTTCGGGAACGAGAACATACAAAGGCGCTTTGCATTTCGGATAATGATATTTGCGTAGATTTGGAACGGTATCAAGGATTCCGGGATGGTTTTGGTCCAGGCACAGTGGATTTCCTGCTGATTCCCATGCGAAAGGAAGAACGGTGGGAATACTACCGGCACAATCTTTCCACGTTTCAGAATGTAAGTGCAGTATTTGCCGTATCGGATTACTATGCCATGGATATGATCTGCTTTCTGCAGGAGCAGGGAATAAAAGTGCCGGAGCAGATTTCCGTTGCCGGATTCGATGACATTCCCATGTGCCGGATGTTTTGTCCCACACTGACTACGGTAAAGCAGGATGGTGCCCTGCGGGCAAAAATTGCAGTAGAGAAGCTGGGAGAATTGAAGATGGGCAATCTGATTCAAAACGAGATCCGTTTGCCGGTATCCCTGGTGGTTCGGGCCAGTACAAAGTAAGAAAACTGGTGCTTGTCATGTTGTACAAGCACCGGTTTGGTTTTGGTTGTACCAAAGACAACCCCCGGCTAAGCCGGGGGTAAAATAATAGCTTCTAGCGAGTAGTAAAGTAGACAAGAAAAAAGCTCCCCATTATAGTAGAAGTGGTTTGCCAACCACACAACTACCATAATGAGGAGGTCTTCATCGTGAAAAATAAAGACGTTAATAGTTTAGAACATACATCGTGGAGATGTCAATACCATATCGTATTAACATTGTCAATGCCCGATTAATACTAATTCTTAATAAAACGGTATAATTTCTTGCAATGATATGATATACTGTATCTGGGTGATGAATATGGCTTCCAGATACAAATTTAGTGAAGAACAAATCAAGGAAATTGAACAAGCTCGTAAGGATAACCAGGATAAGCGAGTCGAGGCCAGATTGAAAGCATTGGAACTCCGTGCAAAAGGAGCAGATGCCAGGGAGGTATCCGCAGCAACAGGCTTCCATGCAAGTTCTGTGACTCGCCTTGTGGCAAAGTAT
>JBGVLR010000119.1:0-1995 GCA_045124375.1 Acetatifactor sp. | reverse complement strand
CCCTGAAAGCCTTTTAAGAATTCCACTGCGTTAAACTTGGCTCTGGTCTCTGTATATTTATAGAGCACGATGTCAGGAAGACCGTCTTCACCAGAACGGAACAGCCACATGAATGAATCTGTTTCTGCTTTCCGGTCTTCTTCATGCAGTACCTGGATTCTGGTCTCATCTGCCATAAGGAACTTTCGTTTCACCAGTTGCCGGTGCAGATAGTTATAGAACGGTTCAAAATACTGGGAAGCACAATAAATAATCCAGTTGGCAAGAGTCGCCCTGTTTAATTGGACGCCCAGCTGCTTCCAGTCCTGTTCCTGACGGTACAGAGGCATGGCGTTTGCATATTTCTGGTACATGACCCAAGCCACCACGGAAGTAGTCGCATAGCTGTGGGGGATAAGCGCCTCCGGTGCGTGTGATTTTACAAACTGAACTGCCTTTTCCATAGCCGGTGCTTCACTGCAGACAGGGCACTTTGCTGTCTCTACATAGATATTTACAACCTCACCCTTTGCAGGAGTGAAACGGAATTCTCTTCGCACGAATTCTTTGCCAATGACTTTCATCTCGGCACCACAATCGATACACAACTTCTGTTCTTCGGAAAGTGGTATGATTTCATCCCTGGATGGAACACCTTTAAAGATATCAGACTGTTTGCTTTTTGCCTTTCTTATGTGTTCTTTCACAGGAACAGACTCAGCAATCTCTGATTCATCGGCAGGCAAGGTTTCCTGCTCCGCTTCGTCAAACAGGTTGTACTGACCTTCCAGATTTTTGGTTTTCTCACTGGATGTGCCAAACAGCTTGCCTGTAAGGTACTCAATCTTCTCCGTCATGATGCGCATCTGTTCCTGATTGGATGCAATGGTATCTTTCAGGGAAAGAATGATTTCGTTCTGACTCTTAATCGTCATATTCAGTTGGCTGATTGTGTCCTTATACTCAATGAGTCGGGCATCTTTTTCAGTCTTTGCCATCTGCTTTCCACTCCTCTTTAGATGCCCTTATTGTACCATAAAAGGTGTCTAAAGAGAAGCAGAAAATGCCGTATTTACAGGCTTTGGGGCAACTTGTGGATAAGTTTTTCCAAGGAGAATATCCCGGATGATTATGCATAAATGTTATCCACATTTTCCGGCACTTTGAAGGCTTTTGGCTGTTCAATTTCAAGGCCTGACATAAGCCAGTCGAATTGCTGCCAGGTAAGTGTTCTTACTTCATCGGAGTTCCTTGGCCAGCGGAAGCGTCCCTGAGCCTCCATACGTTTATATAACAGCAGGAATCCGTCTCCTTCCCAAAGTAGGGCTTTCAGGCGGTCGCAACGTTTTCCGCAAAACAGATACAGTGCTCGCTGTCTTGGATCCATATGGAGCCTGTCCTGCACGATAGCGCAGAGACCATCAATGGAACGTCGCATATCAGTATAGCCGCAGACGATATAAATCTCATCTGCGACCGAAATATCGCCTAGCATGATAACTCCTTCAGGATATGGAGAGTTTGCCTGAGCAGGACAGGATCTGTTCCATTCGGAATCTGAAGAACAGCTCCGGCAATGGAAAGCTCCATTATTCCATTCTGTATGGGCAGGTTGTTTTGATCCGGAACAGTAGAGATTAAGGATTCGTTTATGCCGGGCGGAGTAATTTCAATCTTTACAATCTCCTGCCTGTGTGGGACATGTCCTTTTTGGGCATCAGGGATTTCAGTACATCCCTTTTGACGAAGGCGTTTTACCCAGTTGTAAAAGGTTCCCGGTTTGATATCATTCTGTAAGCACCATTCATGGTCGGTAAGACCACTGGCGCGGCATTCCATGATCAACCGGAATTGTTCATCTGCCGAAATACGGGGTGCTCTCATAATCCAGCCTCCAGAAGTAGAGTAAAATGCTTGCGTTTTGCTAGTACTAGCAATCCGAAATAGAGTAAAACGCTTGCATTTCCTATTCGTATTATGAGGCTAGATTGCTATGGTGTCACTACGCTGGAATAT
>JBGVLR010000118.1:0-50206 GCA_045124375.1 Acetatifactor sp. | reverse complement strand
GTTCCCACATTCCTGCAATCTATTTCCGGGCAAAGAAAAAGAGCGCATCAGCAAAGCTAATACACTCTTTCTTGTTCGTAAGTAAGGATTATGCAGTTAAATGTAGAGGAAACATTGTGGGGGAGGTCGTGGGTATCATCCGAACACACACACATGAGTCACAATCTCCCCCTGAACTTTTCCTTAAAAAGAGAGCCTTTGTAACGTATATATATTTTATGTAATCATTTATACTTCACTAAACCACACTCAATAGCCAGTTCATGATTTAGTACAACTACTTTTACACCCCATATTTTTCGAAGCTTTTTTAAGCGCTCATCCAATTCCGCCTTAGGCCCCGCCAACCAAGCTGGATCTGTTGCATTTTCGATGACAAGTACAAAACAGATATCCGTTTCTGAATAGTCTTTATTTTCTATAAGCTTTTTTCCTATCTCTTCAGTGTTTGACGTTTTATTCAGCACTGCAGTCAAAAACATCTGTAAGGAATCAAAGAATTTCTCTGTTATATCCCGATAATATTCCTCAAACTTCATCGATTACTCAGGACTCTCATGCTTATTTGCACCATTAGGGCAACTCGTTTTCGCCTCAATAAAAAAGATCTTTTTATCTTTTCCAAGCAAAACAAACTCTACAGTTTTTATGCCCTCGCCCATGTACTTATGCAATTCGGAATTTTCAATCGCGAAAAAGCTATCATCAGGATAATTACCAAAACACATTCCTGATTCTGTAACTTGTTTCATTTTAACGTCACTCCTACCTCATCCCTGTACAATTGTCTAAAAGTATCTAAAATGTCATTATGTTCCAACAGACTGAACTCTGTCGATTTTTCATGCTTAACAGTGTTTTCTTCTAACGCTTTATACAAAGAATAATACATGATATTATCTTCCTTGGTGCTTTTTATTTCTATATATTTTGCAAGGAAATAATCATGTGTGGAAATAAACACTTGTACACCATCCCTTTGTAACATCAAAAGCATTTCTGCCAAAATCGGAATATATTTAGGATTAATATTCGCTTCAGGTTCATCCCAAAATAGAATTGAACCATGTTCTAATGTACCATTCTTTATTAGCTGCCATAATAAAGCAATTTTCCGAATACCTTCTGCAACCAAATTAAACTCAATCTTTGCTTGCGTTCCAGGTTTTAGATAAAACCTGTCATTTTGTACCGTTACTTTCCCATCATTAATTGCTTGTAATTTGTCCAAATATTTCTTTCGTTTAGAAGTATCATTGCCACTGGATATATCTACACGAGCCGATGCAATAATATCCAAATATGTATCATCAAATTCAACATTTCCCTTTGCTACAGCTTCCCTGAGGTTATATGCATTAGATAATATCTCTTTAGCAGGAATAAATACACTTTCTAAACCACTATTCTGCTTCTCCCAGGCACTTTCGTTTTGTACTTCCGCATCCCACTTTTTTGTTTTAGTACTAAACTTCATAGTGATATTAGTTGTATCTGAAAAAATTTTTACGGTTGTTGTTCCACCGCTATTTTTTCTGCTGCCCAAACGCTGAATACTGGCATTATCTGGCTGAAATACTTTAACTACCTTATGAGGAAATGAAACATCCGATTTTACAGACTGACAAGCACTGTATAGTAACTTCATGATATGAGTTTTTCCCAATAGAGCAAAGCTTAACATTTTCATAATAACAAATTATAATCTAAAAGTCAGTAAAAATACTAAAATTTCTGTCAGCTTTATTAAAAATATTTTATACCTCAAAACTTATTTTCACAGGTTTTTACAGATTTTTCGAAGACTGCAGGAACGCTTCCGCATCCTTAGGCGGCTCTGAGAGAAAATCCACGCAGACAACAGTTCCCTCTCCCGGGTTGCTTACAATGGACAGGCCAAAAAGTGACCCGTAAATGAGTCTCAGCCGCTGATGGATATTCAGCAGTCCAATGTGCTGATAATTGACGGTATTATAAATGTCAGAGGTCTCCGAAATGGCTTTTTGCAGGCTTTCAAGTTCCTCAGAAGCAATCCCCACACCGTCATCTCTGCACTCAAAATGCAACCAGGAATTATCACGCAGCTCCCCGGACAGTGTCAGGCTTCCCTTGCCGGGCCTGGGTTCCAGTCCGTGGAAAATTGCATTTTCCACAAGGGGCTGCAGCAGAAAGCGGGGCATTTTATACTCCAGAATCTGATCCGGAATACAGATAGAGAAAGTAAACCTGTCAGGGAACCGGATATTGATGATCTGGAGATACTTCTGAATGCAGCGAAGTTCTTCCTCAATACAAACCATATCATCTCCCTTGATGCTGTAGCGTGTGAGCGTAGACAGGGCTAAGATAACGGTACGGATCTCATCTGTTTTGCCCAGGTAGGAAAGTCCCTGAATAGAGTCCAGCGTATTATAAAGGAAATGTGGGGTAATCTGACTCTGGAGAGCCGAAAGCTTGGCACGGTCATGGGCCAGCTTGATCTCATACATGCGAGTCTGATTGCGAAAAGAGGTACTGGTCAGATCCTGTATCTGTTCCAGCATCTGGTTGATCTGGTCAGCCAGTTCTCCAATCTCATTCTGTTCACTGACCTGAATGCGGTTGTGAAGGTTGTAGTAGGGACCCTTTTTAATAAAATTAACGATTCTGTTTAAGGGCGAGATAATATTTACAATAGTCTGGTGCTCCAGCAGCGCATATGCAACAAGGAAAAGAATGACCAGTAGGATGGAAAACCATCGAAAGCGAGCCAGATTACTGCTGATCTCGGAATAGGGCGTGGCACTGATCACCTTCCAACCGGTCAGTTCTAACTGCGGATACTGACTGAGGAGATAAGATTTCCCCTGAATGGTATCCGAATACATCTGCGTATCCGAAGCAGTGATGGTATCAATGATCGGCGATTCCAGATTCATGTTTTCCTCATGCCCGCGGCTGATGACCTGATTGTCTGCATCTAATATCATGAACAGAGATTTCTCTGTAGACCTGGTATTACTGCAGATTTTCTGAAGAGGCTCACAGTTACACAGGATCAGACAAGTACCTATTTTATCTCCATTTGCGCCATCGAATACCGTTTGGATATGGCAAAAGTAAGGGGTATTACTATCCGACTCATAAAGCACTCCCGTAAAGCCATCCGGGCGCGAAAAACGGGAGTACAGGTCATACCGCGCGTTCAGTTTGCTGACAAGAGAGTAATTCGTTCCGGCAAAGCTGTATACCTCACTGGTGGTATTTAAGAGCAGGATATTGCTGATACTCGGGTTGGAATCGGCAATGTCTGAAATCAGGGTACTGATCGTTCTCTGGTAATCCCACCTTCTGACAGAATTTGTCTCCCGCAGTAAAGATTTGGTGGCCGTAGAATTGACAACAGCATCCGACAACAATTCTACAGAAATGGTAATATCATCCGTTCTTTCGGCAACCTGAAAAAGGCTTTCCTGTTGCTTTATTAAACTGCTGGCTCAGATATGTATAGTTGATTCCGAACTTGTGCGCCAGACTTTGCAAAGTCAGATTCTGGGAATAATTTTCTTCCACGTAGGAAAGCAGGCTGTTAAAGCAGTTTTTCATCTCGGCGCTAATGGGGGAGAAACGCACTACACCCGTCCTGCCATTTTCGCTGATTTCCTTTTCCATCCGGATTCTCTTCAGGGAATTTTGAAGGGCTGCCGGGACGGGCTGTGCCGTATCATGGATCAAAAGCGCCGATGACTGATACTTGTCCAGGAATGCTTCCAACAAACTCTCATCCGGGCTGTCTCCCCAGATCAACAGCACATCATTATTTCCCCGAAAAAGGAATTCGTCCGGAGAAAATTCATCTATCTGAGAAAGTATATCCATCAACTCAGGCGAAGAAATATGCAATAAGGTCAGATTGTGCTTACCCTCATTTTCGGGGACAATGCAGTTAAGCATTGTCCGGCAGCAATCCTCATCAGAAAGCAGCCGAAGCATGTATTTGGGATCCTGCGAATACCGTGCGGAAAGGATCCGGCTGCGCAGCTTCTCCAGGAGAGGCGGAGCCTCTTCCTCAGACACCGGTTTAAGACAATAGTCCAACACGCCATAGCCAATAGCTGTTTTGGCATAAGAAAAGTCGGAATAGCCGGACACGATCACAAATATCGTATCAAGCCCGCTTTCATGTGCCAGCTTCACCAGCTCCAGTCCATTGACAGACGGCATACGTATGTCCACAAATGCGGCATCCACGCGCCGCTCTTTTAATATCCTCAGGGCTTCTTCGGAATTCGTGGCGGTTATGATATCAGTGAACCCATATTCCTTCCACGGAAAAGAATATTGCAGAGAAATCAGTGCAAGCTCTTCATCATCGACAAGCAGTACTCTAAACATGAATTCAACTTCTCCTAAATAGAATTAATACTGTATACGAATTATGATAGCAAATAGAAAAGTAAAAGTAAAGTGGACAAAGAAGAATTGCCTGAAAGCGCATGTAATGGTATAATATTCCTGTTCACAGCGCATACACAAAACGCAGAAACGGAGGAATATATGGAGGTAACTTATATTCATCACAGCTGTTCTTTAGTAGAAACCAGGTTGTGCTATTATCTGTTTGATTATGAAAAAGGCTCTCTGCCCAGGCTGAATGCAGAAAAGCCTGTTATCGTATTTGCAAGCCACAGCCACCATGATCACTACAATCCAAAAGTATTTACTATACTGAAAGAAATGGGAATGCAGAAGATTCAGCCTGTTTTGTCGGAGGATATTACACCGTCCGGGGATCCGGAACAGTTTTGTAATACTGCATCGGCTTTTGCCGCACCTTTGCGGGTGGCCCCCAATAAGGAATATATCCTCTGCCTTGGTCAGAAGCTGACCACCTACCGCTCCACCGATCTTGGCGTTGCTTTTCTCATAGAGGATGGTGAAGAATTATTTTATCATGCCGGTGATCTGAATGACTGGGTATGGGAAGGCGAAGAACCTTCTTATAACGAGCAGATGACCCGGGATTACCGCAGGCAGATCGATGCCCTGGCCCGGAAACTGAATGGTCGGAAACTGGACTGTGCTTTCGTGGTATTGGATCCCAGACAGGAAAAGGACTATGACCGGGGAATGCTTTATTTTCTCAATCAGGTGAATGCAGATAAGGTCTATCCCATGCATTATTGGGAAAAGCCTCAGGTAATTAGACAGTTTCTGCAGGAGCATCCTAAGTATAAAGACCGCATACAGGCAACAGAGTAAGAAATCCGCATCTTTATAACTGAACACTGAACGCGCATATGCGCAGGAAAGAGGTAAGCTATGAAATTTGAAATGTATCATGAAAATTATAATGTATCAGATCTGGGTAAGTCCATTGCCTTTTACGAGAAGGCTCTGGGACTTCATGAAACACGCCGTATCAACGGAAACGGGTTCATCATTGTCTATATGGGAAATGAGGAAAGTACTTTTGAGCTGGAATTAACCTGGCTGGAAGAGCATCCGCAGGCTTATGACCTGGGCGAGTGTGAGTTCCATCTGGCTTTCCGGACAGACGATTATGAAGCTGCTCACAAGCTGCACGAAGAAATGGGATGCATCTGTTTTGAAAATCCTGCCATGGGAATTTATTTTATCACAGATCCTGACGGATATTGGCTGGAGATCGTACCTGCAAAAAAATAACAGCCACGAGGTAACATCATGGATTTTTACCAACCAGCACCGGACTTTCCTGATCAGGATATTCTGCATCAGCAGCATTACCGCTCAACTGTAACGATAAACTCCCTCTTCAGCAGCAAAAACTTTTCAAGCTGCTTCAAAATATAGAAAAGAATCGCCCTGGCCTCGAATTCTTCCCGGCTTATAGGAAGGTCTTCTTTCTTCATTTCATAAAAAAGGTTTTCCAATTCGGCAAGCAGACTTTCTACTGTATTGTCCTTGTGATATTCCTGTTCTATAGCCTGAAGCAGTTTAGCTACCTGTTCTGCCTGACGGGGCAGGTAGCTGATGCTTTTGATATTTTCATAGATGCCCTGAAGTACTACGGTCTGCCTTGCCCTCATGGCAACATAGTCCAGTTCCCGGGAGTCCGTATTCCGGAAACGATTATTATAATTGGCAGCGGCACACAATCTGGCAGCCTCCAGACTTTCCTCCAGGCGGATAAAACAGTCAGACCTATAGCCGGTCTTATCTTCTTTTAGCAACCATCCGCTCATCCGGTACAGAATTCCTTTGATCTGCTCATCCACCTCTGCTGCCAGCCGTTCAAACTCATCCTGCCTTCGATGCAGGTGCAGATTCACCAGAATACCCATACCTACACCGATGATAAACAGCAGCACTTCATTTAATATCGTAAGGGAAGCCATGTTCTGCTCTGTCAGAAAATGGGTGATCAGTACCGAATCCATGGAAATAGCCTCTGCCCAACCCATATTCAGGCATAGAAGGGCAAAGAGCAGCAGATACACTGCAAAGGCAGGAATCGTAAATCCCATTATGGTATATGCTCCCGCCGCAAGAATCAGGGCACAAGCGAAAGCCAATGCCCGGTTCATCGCACTGCGCAAAGTCTCTTTCTTCGTGTTCTGAATGCTGAGTACCGTAATGATTCCGGCTGTAGCCGAATATTTCAGCCCCAGTTCCCCCGCAATGGCAATGGAGATCAATGCTGCCAGGGCAATTTTAATACTTTTAAACAGCAGCTCCTTTTGAATAGAGTGCTGTATCATTTTTTTCAGGTTCGTATTCATCTTTCCTCTTTCCAATCATTACTTTTTCCGTTATACTTGGAACTGATATTATTATACGTAATTTATGAGACTTTTCATAGACACTTTTTGTTTTTATATCGAGGAAAAAAATATGGAACGTATCTTAACATATCTAATAGAAAGAGAAAGACCGGCGCACCTCACGGTACGTAGCTATTTGATGCAGTTAGGCTATTCCTCCCAAAATCTGATTCAGTTGAAAAAAGACGAACGATGCATCCTGGTAAACGGCACTCCCTGTTATTTAAAGCAACCCCTAAATGATGGTGATGTGCTCACAGTACATATCATTGAAGAAACTTCTTCTGAGAAAATTCCTCCCGTAGAGCTGCCGTTAGATATTGTATACGAAGATGAGGACTTGATGGTCATCAACAAGCCGGCAGGAATGCCCATTCACCCTTCCATGAATAATTATACCAACTCTCTGGCCAACGGACTGGCATGGTATTTTGAGAAGCAGGAAAAGCCCTTTATTTTTCGCTGCATCAATCGTCTGGACAGGGATACCTCCGGCTTGACTATCGTGGCAAAGCACATGGTCAGTGCAGGGATTTTGTCCTCTATGGTATCAAGAAGGGAGATTCACCGGGAATATCTGGCCATTGCAAAGGGAATTGTGACTCCTTCAGAAGGTACCATTGACGCTCCCCTTGCCAGAAAGGAGGGGTCTATTCTGGAACGGGAAGTGAACTTTGAACACGGAGAACGGGCTATTACACATTATAAAGTATTGGAAACACAAAACGGGCACAGCCTCTTGTCTCTTCATTTAGAGACCGGCCGTACCCATCAGATCCGTGTTCATATGAAATATCTGGGCTATCCGCTGATTGGGGATTATCTGTACTATCCTGACATGACACTCATCGGGCGGCAGGCACTGCATTCCCACCGGCTTGTTTTCAATCATCCTATGACCGGGGAACAGATGGAATTTGTGGCTGCACTGCCTCAGGATATGCGGATAGCGGACTGGGCTTCCGTACAAGGATTCTGAACAGACATCCGGCCAAAGTAAGACACCCGGCCAGGTATTTTATCCTGTCCGGGTGTCCGAGGGCTATATCAAAAAATGTCAACAAAAACTCTACTTATAAAATTGATTTGCAGATCTGCTCATCAGGGTGTGCAATCACGGAAGAATCAAGATACATCCCCTTAGGTCCTACCACTGACTTGGCACGTTCAATAGCAGCCTCTACTGCTGCTACTTCACCTGTCAGGTAAAGGTAGGATTTACCGCACATACCTTTAGCAATACGCAGTTCGATCAAGTCTACAATCGCAGTCTTGGCAGCTTCATCTGCAGCTACGATAATGGAGGAGGCATCATAAGTTTCGATGATTCCCAGTGCACTGACATTTTCAACCTGAGTAGTACCATAAATAGCCGGGAAAATGCTTTCGTGAGGATTGCCCAGTACGAAGCTGTCGATAAACTGCTCTTCATTTCTTGCCTGTGCTGCGTCCACGGCACTTCTGACTGCACTAAGGTCACCGGTTATCAAAGCGATGTATTTACCGGGACATACTACCTGGGCTTCTATCAGCTCCACAGCTGCCGTTTTTACCATGGTATCGGCTGCGGTTACACCGGCGGAAACTGTCTTAAATTCAATCATTCCAATTGCTTTTGCCATATTAATACGACCTTTCTTACTTACCTGCTATGTCCCAGGCAACTATTGTCTTGTTATCTCCACATATCTGTCTGTTACATCCGTTACCGTTCCGCAGATGGATGCGTGTACGGGAACACTTAAACCCTGTGCTGCCTCTGCAACTATCTGGCCCCTTGTCACGCTGTCTCCCTTCTTGACTGCACACACTGCGGGTGCACCGATATGCTGTGAGTACGGGATTCTGACTTTTGCAACAGGGCGAACCTTGTCGTCAAGAGGTGCCTCTGACTCGTATTTGCTCAGGCCCAATCTGGCTTCCAGGCGGTTCTCCGGAGCCTTACGGTACTCACGGGATTCTTTCACAGGAGCAGGCACAACGCCCTTAGGAGGCTTGATTCCTGCCTTACGGAGCCCATCCTTACATTCTGCGATCAATGTTCTGGGTGCAAGCCCCTGAGGGCAGGAGAACATTTCACATAAACCACAGCTGCTGCAGAAAAATACATTCAAGAATGCATCCAGGTCTTCAAAATTATGATTGCTCATAGCTCTCATAAAGCGATGAGGCTCTATGGGATGACCAAGATTGTGTCTGGGGCAGAGATCTGTACACATCTGACACTGGCAGCAGGAAGATGCTGCGCGCTTCATACTGAGCGTAGCCGGAGTCTTCTTTTTCTGGATGATCAGATGTTCTTCGGGCAATACCAGAATGGCATTGGTGGTCTTGGTCACCGGATCATGACGATTGCCGATGCGTCCCATCATAGGACCTCCTACCAGATATACCAGCTCTTTGCCGTTTGCTTTCTCGCCGCCTGCCATGGCTACTACTTCACAAAGTTCTGTACCAAGAGGAACTCTCACTGTAATCGGCGAATGCACTTCACCAACAACAGACACTACTTTATCCACAACCGGGGTGGATTTATCCACAGCTCTATACACATTATACACCGTTTCCACATTGAAAACAGCTACGCCTGCCTCGATCGGAAGTCCTCCCGGAGAAATAACTTTGCCGGTAGCTTCATAAATCAGCACGACCTCATCACCCATGGGATAAGCACCCGGCAATAACTGGATTCTTACCTTTGGATACTGGGGAATATACTGTTCCAATGCTTCAATGGTGGTCTTATATTCTTCTTTAATACCGATAATGGCTTCTTCAGCCTCCACTACATCTGCAATCATGGCAAATGTACTGACAATTTCCTGAGCGTGATCTCTCAGCAGCTGTCTGTGCAGACTTAAGAGAGGCTCACATTCTGCACAGTTCATCAGAATGGTGTTGGCTCTTTTATCTATTTTCATATAAGTAGGGAAACCGGCTCCACCGGCTCCTACGATACCGTTCTCTTTAATAATCTTACTTAACTCTTCAACAGTCATAGTTTCTACTCCTGACGGTCTTTGACTTATTCCAGTCCTGTCGGGTCATCTATAATACCTACAATCGCTGCATCTACGGGTGCATTCTCCATGCCGCAGCCGATTCTGGCTGCACTGCCGCAGGCTACCAGTACATATTCTCCGATGCCGGCGCCAATGTTATCAATGGCTACCAGAGTGCCGCCCTGGGATTTCATACTGGAAACAGGCTCCACGATCATAAATTTATTTCCGATTAGATTCTCATTTTTTCTGGTGGACACAACGCTGCCCACGACCTTCCCTACTATCATATACGCTCCATTTCTAAAGGGGAGAGTTGAGACAACTGCAAAAGATCCGGCTATCTTAACTCATTCCCTCTGAAATTACTCTATTCAAATTATGTAAGGTACTGTTTGGTATAAAATTTGTTTACGAAAATTTCCTGGTATATCTATTTGATAATTGTTACAGTGTCGCCGGTAGCAATTTTGCTGGCGTTGGCTTCGTCGGTATCGATATGCATTTCGAGGGTGAAGGATTCGTCAACGCGGATTTTTACCTGGTTGAAAATGGTTCCTCTTTCGTTGTCTGCTTTAACGGAGACAATGTCACCATCGTGTACGCCGGCTGCCTGTGCATCTGCGGGAGACATGTGGATGTGGCGCATTGCTACGATACAGCCTTCTTTCAGATAGAGAGCTCCTTTGGGGCCTACTACGGCAATGGGGGCGCTTCCTGCGATATTGCCGGATTCACGGATAGGAGCCTTGATGCCCAGTTTAATTGCATCGGTAGCGGAAATTTCTACCTGAGATGCTTTTCTGACAGGACCAAGTACTCTTACGTTTTCTATTGCTCTAAGCTTCAGGCCGACTAATGTAACCATCTCATTGGATGCAAATTGACCGCCCATCAGCTCTTTCTTCTTTGTTAATTGGTATCCTTCCCCGAACAGAACCTCTACGTGTTCCTGGGTCAGATGAACATGTCTTGCAGATACGCCGATAGGAACGACATAGCCTTTGTCATCGGACTTCTGCTTATCAAGTGCAGCGAGTACTGCTTTTGTGATAAATTCAATTTCTCTTGTTTCCAAAACTGTCACCTGCTCTTCGGATGCTGCCATCCGCTTTCTACTATTATTTTGCAAGGTATACAAGCGGACAACGTTCGGGCATCCTGTTACAGGACGCCCGACTGTCCCTGTTTTTCTCTGAATTCAATTAAAAACATCTTTTTACTCTTTAACCTGAGGCAGAATCATTTCTACATCGCCATGAGGTCTGGGAATTACATGTGTAGCGATCAGTTCGCCTAATTTGCCTGCTGCTGCAGCTCCGCTTTCAACGGAAGATTTAACAGCTCCAACATCTCCGCGTACCATAACGGTTACCAGTCCGGAACCGATCTTCTCGGTACCGATCAGAGTTACGTTAGCGGATTTGCACATTGCATCTGCTGCCTCGATAGCTGCAACCAGTCCTCTGGTTTCTACCATTCCTAATGCTTCCTGTGACATTCTTTTTTCCTCCTTCTTTGTTACAGATTTTGTTTCTGTAGTATGCTCAACTTGAGTATTTACGGTATCAGCGGCTGTGGCTGTCTTTCTGGCAGCCGTGGCAGCCGATTTCGCTGCACGAACACGATTCGCTGCAGTTACTGCCTTCTTTGGTGTTTCTTTCTTCTCTGCCATTTACTTTTCCTCCGCTTCCTCTTTCTTGAACCGGCTGGCGCTCTTATTTACCAGACGCACGATTTCGGGATGAGGGTTGGCAATGACACCATGGGAAACAGGTTTCTTAATTGCCTGATTGCAGGCTGTTTCTACAGCCTGGGTCACAGCGGCAACTTCCCCTTTGACTACGAGAGTTACCAGACGTCCGCCCAGCTTACGCTCCCAGGTAGCCAGCTCCACTTCTGCAGTTTTACACATAAGATCCAGCGCATCTATTGCTGCTACTACACCGGATATCTCGATAAAGCCATATGAGTTGCCCATTTCGACGTCCTCTTTCTAACTTAGTAAAAGTGCTCTATTATACGGTAGGCAGAATCTTCTCAACATCAGCATGAGGTCTGGGAATTACATGAGTAGCTACCAGCTCACCCAGTCTGCTTGCTGCTGCGGAACCACTCTCAACTGCAGCCTTAACTGCTCCAACATCTCCACGTACCATAACGGTTACAAGACCGGAACCGATCTTCTCAGTACCGATTAAGGTAACCTCTGCTGCCTTGGTCATTGCATCTGCTGCCTCGATTGCAGCGGTCAGTCCTCTTGTTTCTACCATTCCTAATGCTTCTTTAGCCATTGTAATATCCTCCTAAATGAATTATTTTAAATGTTTTCGTTGCCCTTCGGGCGTTTTATTCTTTGATGCGGTTGTTTGAAAACATCGGCTTTCAAACAACCCTTTTCTTATACTTTATACTATGTATCAGCTCTTGTCAAAGGCATTTAGCTTCAACATCTTGCAGGTATCATCAGTGGGGTTGGCAATGATATGATGCTGCACCACGCCTGATACCTTTTTTGCCATTTCGATTCCTGCTTCCATGGCTGCTTCTACATCTGCAACACTTCCGCGGAACTTGATGGTCACCAAAAGCGGTACCGGAAGGGAATCCGCATTGGCAGGTTTGTTTTTATCAAAATTTTCCAGGACTACGTTTGCTGCCTTGCATCCGGCATCTGCTGCCATGAATGCACATACAAGTCCGTATACCTCTAAGATTCCGACTGCTTGATTCACTGTGGCTCCTTCCTGTTACCGTCCGTTATCGTCCGGTTACTCATTGATAATCGCGATCTTCAGTCCACTCATAGCAAGATTGGTCTTGTGACCTTCGTTTATCTGATCTAAAGGATAAGTGTGTGTGATCAGTTTGTCAATAGGAAGACCGATCTGTTTTGCACTCTTTAAGAAATCAAAGGTGGTTGCATAATCTCTCAGGGTGTATACCCAGCTTCCTACAGTAGTGATCTCCTTGGAGCAGATATCGAAGTGAGGGTTGATGGTAGCATCTCCACCGTTGATGAAGAAGCCCAGCTCACATAAACCACCGCCGTTACGGATGAACTTGTAAATATTAGAATGTGCTACAGGTGAACCGGTACACTGGAATGCGAAATCTGCCAGATGTCCGTCCAGTTCGTTCTGAACTGCTGCTGTCAGAGCTTCGATACCCTTGTGATCCTTGAAGTTTACAGTTCCGCTTGCGCCCAGTTCCTTTGCAAAATCAAGTCTCTTCTGCTCACCGTCTACAGCAATGATGTTCTGAATACCCATGGTGCGCAAGATAGCGATACAGATCAGACCGATAGGTCCGCATCCCTGTACAACTACTCTGGAGTTGAAACGCAGGATTCCGGTGGTCTTAGCTCTCTCTACAGCATGAATCAGTACTGCACAGGGTTCGATCAGGATTCTGGAATACAGATCCAGATCACTTACATTAAATACGGTAGAACCGCCTCTGATCAAAATATAATCAGCAAACCAGCCGTTGAAGTGTATATCATCATCAGGAAGAAGTCCATATACATCAGCGCCGCCCACGTTCTGCTTGTTCAGGTCGAACATGGTAATATCCGGGTTATCCTTGAAGATCATGCAGGAAACAACCTTATCTCCTACATGCAGGTCCTTACCTGCGCTGTCTTTCTTAACGTTCTTACCCATCTTAACGATTTCACCGGTTCCCTCATGTCCCAGTACAACGGGAATCAGGGAGAACGGATCTCTCTTAAATTCATGAGCATCGGTACCACAGATACCGCAGCCCTCTACTTTAACAAGGATATCATCATCCCCAACCTCGGGAATGGGATACTCTTTGATATCATAATGCTCCAAAGCAGTCAGCATAGCCACTCTTGCGGTCTTAGGAATCTCACCGTTTCCGGCTTTCTTCCCATGACATCCGCCGCCATTCTTGCAGCTTCCGTCACACACGTGCCCGCTGTTACCCTTACTTTCCATATTCAGGATAACCTGCTTCACAATTTCTTCAACATTAACACCATTCAAATCCATTGTGCTCTAATCCTTTCTTAAACTTAGTCCCCGGCGTCTTCCCAACACCCCCGGGAAACCATTACCTAATACACAAACTATCCGTCATTACGCAGCGTCTGCTCTTGGTAAAGCTCTTAGCGCTTGTAAGTCCCTCACCGGTACGGCTTGCAATTGTAAAGGTGCAATATCCCTCACCGCCAAATCCAAGTGCGGAATAGGAAGGTCCGTTCTTAACCAGGATAGCCGTATCAATTGCCTTTGCATACTTGGTGATGTTGTCCACGTTCTTGGAGTGGATATGTGCGGAGTGGCGGTTGCCGTGCTCCAGCCATACAGCTTTCTCAACAGCATCATCAAAGTCTTTGGCACGTACAATACCCAGGATAGGCATCATCAGTTCTTCTGCAATGAGAGGATGTTCCTTCTCACCTTCAAAGATGATGCAGCGGATATTGTCAGGAACGCTGACACCGATCATACCAAGCAGTGTCTTGGCATCACGGCCTACACACTTACGATTCAGTCCCTTAGGGGTCAGAACGGTCTTCACAAGTTTGTCCTGCTCTTCCTTGGAAGCCAGGTAACATCCCTGCTCAGTTATCATGTAATGCATCAGTTCATCCATAATAGAGGAAACTGCTACAACTTCTTTCTCAGCGATACAAGGAAGGTTGTTATCAAAAGTACATCCGTTTACGATGTCTGCAGCTGCCTTGCGAACATCTGCGGTCTCGTCCACCAGTGCAGGAGGGTTGCCGGCACCTGCGCCGATTCCTCTCTTGCCGGAGGAAAGCACTGCGGTAACTACGCCGGGACCACCTGTTGCTACCAGCAGAGGAATGTCCTTATGCTTCATCATCACATTACTTGTTTCCAGGGTAGGCTTTTCTACGGTACATGCCACATTGTCAGGTCCGCCTGCTTCCAGGGAAGCTTCGTTGATCATATTAATAGCATAAATTGTAGTCTTGATTGCCTGAGGATGAGGATTGAATACAACAGTGTTGCCTGCTGCGATCATGCCCATTGCATTACAAAGTACGGTTTCACTGGGATTGGTGCAGGGAGTGATTGCTCCGATCACACCAAAGGGTCCCATTTCAATCAAAGTAAGGCCTCTGTCTCCGGACCACGCAGTCGTCTTAATATCCTCGGTACCGGGAGTCTTCTCGGCTACCAGAACATGCTTTAAGATCTTATGACCTACATTACCCATGCCAGTCTCCTGAACACCCATGCGTGCAAGCGTTTCTGCCTGCTCCTTGGTCTTTCTGCGGATAATGGAGATGATCTTTTCACGCTGATCCATAGACATGGTTCTGACAACGGCCTGAGATGCCTTGGCAGCTTCGATCGCATCATTCATATCGGTGAAAATACCATGCTTTCCGACAGGACTTTCAGCAATCTGGAGCTTGGCCATTACTTCTTTTACAATATCATTCACCATTTGCTCGTTCATGTTTATAAACTCCTATTTTTGTCCGGTCATCTGCCGGAATATATCTGTTGCAAAATGCGCCAGGTAGGTATCCTGTTCGGCGCTCCCGCCGCTGACCCCGAAGGCTCCGATGATGTTCTCTCCGATCTTTAAAGGCACTCCGCCGCCGAAGATCACAATTCTTCCCTGATTGGTATGCTGAATACCATAGAGGGGACCGCCCGGCTGACTTAACTTACCAAGCTCCTCCGTTGACATCTTAAATGCAATAGAGGTATAAGTCTTGTTCAGTGCCACATCATAGCTTCCGATAAAAGCATCATCCATACAGCGCACTGCCACGGGATTGCCATGGGCATCTGCCACTGCGGTGACTACCTTCATTCCCATTTTCTTGGCCTCTTCTTCTACTTTTTTCATGAGAAGTTCGGCAAAATCCAGGGTAATATTGGCAGTCATACGGGATACCTGTGACTGCACAGACATACCGCCTCCTAATTCCTGTCCCAGGACAGAGCGGATGGTCTGAGCAATAACCATTTCATTGCTGTTCATATCTTATTTCATACCCAGCTGAGCCAGTACCTGTTTGGTAATCTCTGCTACCACTTCAGGACTAACGCTCTTAGGATCTGCATTTACGGAACCGGAGCAGCTGCTGCCACCGCAGTTATGGCAGTTTACGCCACCCTTGTTCTGGCACAGATCAGCGGGATGTTTTCCGGGAAGACCGAACTGACGTCTGATCTCATACAGCTTCTCAACAGTAGCTTTATCGAACTCCTTAGGGCCGCCCAGCATCTTGGACTTGTACAGCAGCTCTGCATAGAATTCTACGGATTCCATCTTATGATAAGCAGCCAGCAGGTCAGTAGACCAGGTCAGAGCACCATGGCTCTCCAGAAGAACTGCATCGTAATAAGGAAGATATTTTTCAACGTTATCAGGAATCTCCATGGTAGAAGGAGTACCGTACTCAGCAATAGGAACACAGCCAAGAGCGATAACTGCTTCAGGCATGATAGGCTGGGTCAGAGGAATACCTGCGATTGCGAAAGCAGTAGCAAAGGTAGGATGTGCATGTACAACAGCTCCTACATCAGGTCTCTTCTGATATACTCTCATATGCATCTTGATCTCGGAAGAAGGCTTGAATCCCTTGTTAGCCTGGATCACATTACCCTGAGCATCTACCTTACAGATATATTCCGGAGTCATGAAGCCCTTGGATACACCGGTAGGGGTGCAAAGGAATTCATTATCATTCAGCTTAACGGAGATGTTACCATCGTTAGCTGCTACCATGTTTCTGTTGTAGATTCTCTTACCGATTTCACAGATCTGTTGTTTCAATTCGTACTCATTCATCATTTTTTGAGTTCCTCCTTAAAATATATGTTTAATGTTTGTTTTTGTTGCTTTTATGCTATTATAAACCCAAATCCCACATAAGTCAACATTTCTTAATGATTTATTTACGAGGGATTTGCAAAAACAGGGGCCGATTCAGGTTCCGGCTGAAGCGGCAGCTCCCAGGGCATTACATCACCGGGCTCACGAAGGTATTCCAGAATCTCCGGGATGCCTTCACCTTCTTTGGAATCGACATAGAAGATTTGTTTGCAGCCGGCCAGACGCAGCCACCTGGCGCTTCGCTCAGGATCGGCTTTGGGATCATGTATCTTGGTGACAATTCCGATGACATCGCGGTTGCACATGCAAGTGATGTTGGGCGGATAAAGGGAGTAGGGCTCTGTGGCTGACAGAAGCAGACCTACTACATGGGCTTCATAAGTATATAGGGCAAGGGCGTGACCCAGGGTGTGGGTCTGAAGGTACTCACCGGGGGTGTCGATGATGACATCGAAGTTATTTATGTACTGTGTTTTGTGGTAAGTGATCTCGCGCCCTTTAAGAGCCTGTGTCAGGGTTGTTTTACCGCATTCGCTGCGGCCCATGAGAATGATTTTCTTCATGATAAGCCCCCGATCAGGTCTTGGTGATCTGGCAGATTGTGTAGCCAAGCACATCTTTTGTATAATTAAGGATAGCATTGGTTGCAGCTTCCACCTCAGATACGCTGCCGTTAATGATCAAAGAACCGCTGAATCGGTCTACAAATCCAAGCTCGGCACCGGAAGACTTTACTGCAATGTCTGCCATGATAATAGCTGTCTCAGCCGGAGAAACGGTCATGACGCCGATGGCTGATTTGGAATATTCTACTCTGGGGTCCAGACCCAGCTTTTCATAAAGGATAGGGTCGGGATTGGCAATGATGTGCGCCAGGGTTATCTGACGGCCCGGCACCAATTCCTGGACAATCCGCTGTTTTCCGTCTGTACTGTTTGTATCAAAAATCATTTTTTACCTCCGTATGAGCCAATCCTCATCAGCCTCCAATCTGGCAGATCAGGCGGCTGTTTTCTGTCACCACTCGTTTCAGCATTTCCATGTGTTCATTCGTCGGTGGAAGGATATCTTTCATCAGATATTCTCTTCCCAAACCATCGTACTTGTCCTGACCAAGTCTGTGGTAGGGAAGCAGGTGAATCCGCTTAACCCCGGGCAGCTTATCAGCAAACCGGGCAATGTCACGGATTTCCTCCGGTGTATCATTAAAGGTGGGAATCACCGGTACCCGGATGGACAGCTCCGTCATGCCGGAGGCTGCCACTTTCCTGGCATTTTCCAGCATCAGCTCGTTGCTTCTGCCGGTGAATTCCTTATGTTTCTCAGGATTGATATGCTTGATATCCATCAGGTACTGATCCAGGTAAGGCAGGATATCTTCAATGACCTCCCACTTGGCACAGGCCATACTTTCCATTGCAGTAGTAATGCCAGCTTCTTTGGCCGCCCTGAGAAGGTCTCTTGCGAACTCAGGCTGGCACAGGCTCTCGCCGCCGGAAAGTGTCAGACCGCCGCCGCTTCTGCGGTAATAAGCCCTGTCCTTTTCCACTTCCTGCACGACCTCTTCCACTGTTACATCCCGGCCAATGGTCTTGGGTTTGCCCTGTACCATCATGGTCTGAATCTTGTATTCCTGGGACTCCGGGTTGCAGCACCATCTGCAGCGAAGGACACATCCTTTCAGAAATACTATGGTACGAATGCCGTGGCCGTCATGGATGGAGTAGCGCTGAATATCAAATATACGACCTTTTGTCTGTAAATAATCCATTTGTTGCTCCTTTAGAATCCCTGCTCTGTTCTGCGGATGATGTCATCCTGCAGAGACTTGGACAATGTGGTGAACAAAGCACTGTAGCCTGCCACACGAACCACCAGATGTTTATAATTCTCAGGGTGCTTCTGGGCATCCAGCAAAGTCTCTCTGTCTACTACGTTGAACTGTACATGACTTCCCTTCTGATCAAAATAGGAACGAATCAGGGATACAAAATTGTCCAGTCCTTTTTCACCGCTCAAAGCAGTAGGATGGAACTTCTGGTTGAACAATGTACCATTGGAAGCTATTCCATGATCCAGTCTGGATACGGAGTTGGCTGCCGCGGTGGGTCCGTGCACATCTTTTCCTGCGGAGGGAGACACACCGTCTGCCACAGGAGTATGGGCCAGACGTCCGTCAGGGGTAGCTCCTGTCTGTGCACCAAGAGGCACATTGGCAGATACCGGATAGAGTCCTGCCTGGAAAGAACCGCCTCTTGGATTCTTATATTTGAGAAGAGGTCTGGTATAGGTATATGCCACATCTCTTGCAAAAGCATCTACGGTACGATCATCATTACCGAACTTGGGCACCTGATCGATCAGGTCAAGAATCTCTCCGTATCTCTTCTTGTCAGCCTCCGGAACATCCATGGAATGTACCTGAGCCACGATACGTGCCACATCTTCATTGCTTACTGCAATGCCCTGTTCTTTCAGGCCGCCGATGATTCTCATGGCCAGATCAGCCACACTTGCCTCATCCAGACCCTTTCCGTAATTGAACATGAGGGCTTTCTTCAGCTCCGCCATAGTCACTTTCTTTTCATCGAAAACGAGTGTCTTCACAGCGTACAGCGCATCTGCCATATTGGCGATACCGAATCCCTGAGGACCGGTAAAGTTGTAAACCGCTCCGCCTTCCTGAACGGCCTTGCCGCGTTTCATGCAGTCATCTACCATGCAGGATTCAAAGGGCAGCGGACACAGAGTCGCATGTGCCACATCAATCGCATTGTCCGCATTGACCAGCAAAGAAATAAAGTATTCCATCTGAGCCTTATAAGCATCATAAAATTCTTCAAAGGACGTCATCTCTTCTACCGGCCTGGTGCGCACACCGATCAGTTCGCCCTTGTCGTAACCGCTGTCAAATACGACCTCCAGCGGACGGCACATATTGAAGAATGCGGCATCATGCCAGCCTTCTGTCTTTCCGGCTTTCTGTGGCTCCACGCAGCCGATGATGTTGTACTCTCTGGCATCTTCCATGGTCAGACCCATGCTCATCAAAGACGGGATAATTACTTCATCATTGTAATATGCCGGAAGTCCGATACCGGTACGTGTCAGCCGGGCCGCTTTCAGCATCAGGGAATGGGGTGTTCCGTTCCATACACGGATGGAAAGAGACGGCTGAGGCAGGAATACATGGGCAGAAGCACTGATACACATGAAGGACAGATCGTTGGTCACATCCAGACCATTCTTGTCCTGTCCGCCCACGATCATATTCTGGAAAAGGCTGTAGCCTGCGAATCCTTCCGCACTTGACGCATCACGACATTTATTCAGATCATTTAATTTAACAAAAACGCAATCAATCAGCTCCTGGGCGGCTTCTCTTGTAATCTTACCGTTGTCCAGATCTTCCTTATAATAAGGATACATGTACTGGTCGAATCGTCCGGGAGAAATGGAATGACCGCTGGACTCAATCTGCAGAAGCTGCTGCACGAACCAGAAGCTCTGACATGCCTCCCAGAAAGTCTTAGCACCTTTCTCAGGCACATTGGTACAATTCTGCGCTATCTGTAACAGTTCGTCCTTTCTTGTCCGGTCGCTCTCTTTCTGTGCCATTTCTGCTGCCAGTGCAGCGTAACGCTTTGCATAGCGCACTACAGCTTCACAGCTGATAATCACTGCCTGCAGGAAACGTGATCTTGTTGCATAGTCTGCATCACCCGGATTACACTGCTCCAGATAATTCTTTGCTTCTGCGATAATTCCCTCATAACCGATTGCCAACACCTTATCATATTGAACGGTAATATGTCCTACACCGTTATAAAAATAGTTGCCCGGTGTAAAAATATTATGCTCCATGGCTTTCAGCGCCTCGGGCGCCATATAGGATGTAGCCAGTTCGCTGGTGGTCTTGCCCTTCCAGTACTTATGTACTTCTTTCAAATCCTTCTTCGTCTGCTCGGAAATGTAAAAAGGGTCGGCAGACCTGTGCTCTACCGTGTCAAATTCCGCTTCCAGCCACTCAAAAGAAAATTCCGGATAAGTCTGACATCCTCTGGGTGCAATGGTGGTACTGCCTACGATCAGTTCATCCTGTCTGATGATGATGGGGATGTTGTCCAGAATGTGGGCAAACGCCTTGGCCCTTCTCATCATGATGGGCTGACCCTCTGTTTCTTTATAACTTTCTGTCAGAAGAATTGCTCTGGCAGACTCTATCTCGGGCATCTTGGCGTAAAGATGCTCTACCAGCTTGGGGATACGGTCTGATTTTGGGATTTCGGTGGTATAAAAACGCTCCATTTTCTCCTCCGTTCTGCCTGTAGGGGCTGTTGCTATTATTCATGGTTTCGTTGCAAGTTCCGCTTCCGGATGCCGATAGTACAAATTCTGACACGCTCTCGCTCCGTTAAAAACGCAGCGGTACTAGGGCTCGAAAATACCGAGCCCAAGGACCGGCGTTTTTATAGGGTCAGAATTTGCACCATCGGCATCCGAAAGCTGAGCTACCAACCAATCTATAAATGATAGCTGTACTTATCATACATTATAATGAGAATGGGCGGGAAAGTCAATATTTTATAGTTGGGTTTTGTTATTTTTATATTGGGAAATGTGTGGTTTTGTGTGGTTTTTGTTAGATTGATTGGTGGTGGGGGTAGATGTTAAAGAAATGCCGCACCGGCAACCGTAGGGGATGGTGGCGGGGCGGCAGGTTGAAGTTTGGGATAGATTTGTTTACTAGAGAACTTCGATTTTGCAGCTGTGCTTCTTTTGTTCTTTATTATAAGTGATGCCCACAGCCAGAATTCTGCCGGTGTATTTAGGGGTTTCTCTAAGCTTGGGTTGAAAACAAAGTGCGTATTGTTTGTCCTTAATCTGTTGAATCGCTTCTTCCGGCGTGTGATTTACTTTTAATTCCAGTATGATACAATCCGCATTTGTATCGCGTTCCGGGTAGAATATAAAATCTACATATCCGATTCCTGCTTTATCCTCCCGTTCAATCCGGTAAGAATCTCTCGCAGACAAATACACAAGATTGACTATAGCCGTCAGATCTGACTCATTATTATAACTCAAAAGCGGAACTTCTGTATTGTGTGCATACTCTAAAATAGAAATCATGGTGTACGTATCCTGCGAAAGCGTTGCTTTCAGCATGCGTTCCGATTCTCTCGCAAGCTGATATACATATCCCAATGACTGTTCCTTTTGAATCATGTCACTGAATTTATCCATCAATTCTTTGTTTGGTATGGATACTTTTCCGTCTTCATAGCTTAAAAAACCATAAACCACCATTGCAGAAAAAATTTCATCTTTGGTGTTCAGGTTCATGGATGTAGCTGCATACTCCTGTACTTTAGCAGGTACCGGGATACCGGCTGCCATCAGTGCAAGGTCATCCCGCACATCAGCAACGTTCTTTTCAATGTAATAGAAAATTTCATCATACGGGCCGGCACTGGTCCAGTAATTTCCGAGGTTATTATTAGACAATGATGCTACAACAGAACGCGGGTTATAAACCCGTTCTCCAACAGAGGTATGATAACCATCATACCAGACACGCAATCCCTCTCTCGATACGTTTGGCCGCGAACGCAGTTGCAAGTATCTGTTGAACAACATGTCTACTTCTGATTCCGTGAAGCCAAAATAGCTGCTGAATCGCTTTTCTGAGGCCATCGTATACTCCAGAAACATATTAAGTTCAGATCCGCTCGAATACTTTGCTATCGGCAAAATGCCTGTCATATAGGCAAATGACACATATGGCTTATCTTTCAGGAGACTGCTCAGGAACTCAATATAAGCCCCCTTATCCTCTTCTTTCACAAACGTCCTGTGAAAAATGTAATCCCATTCATCAAAAACAAATATAAATCGTGCAGAATACTGTGCATGAATCCTGCCGAGAATATCCCAAACTGCTTCTTCCTCATTCATGGGCATATCCGGATAATTTTCTTTTAAATCTGCAATCAGCAATGATTCAATCCTGTCAATATACTGATCATAAGACTTACACCGCCTCGGCAATTCATTCAGTGAGATACGAATAACATTGTGCTTGTTTAAATGTTTCTTATACGCCTCATTCTTTGCTATCTTTAAAGAATCAAAGACGCCTGATGCATCACAGCCTTTGGCGAAAAAGGATGCAATCATGTTGGCCATCACCGTTTTACCGAAACGGCGCGGTCTGGTTATACAAATATAATTACTTCCTTCACTGACCATCGGAATTATTTCTTCCAACATCTGTGTCTTATCCACGAAGTATGGCTTGACACTCTCATTTTTATAAAGTGTAAATGCCGAGATACTGTTCAAGTAAACCCCCATAAGGTGCCGCTCCTTCCTGAATTACCGTTTTCTTCCGCTAAACTTTGTTATTCATCATAGCACAAAGCTATTAGTCTTTCAATAAAAAGGTAAAGGTTCTGGTGAGAGTCAGTCATAACCCGGTTGACAATCCCCCTTTCCAAGGGTAGAATAAAGAAGATAATAACTGCTTTTTAAGAAAAAAGGATTTTCATCATGTTACCAATAGATATCCACACCCATACCGTAGCCAGCGGCCACGGAACTACAGATACCATCGCAGACCTGGCAAAACAGGCACATAAGAAAGGCATGACGCTTCTCGGCATTTCAGACCACGGGCCTGCTACTCCCGGCTCCTGTAAGGAGTCTTATTTTCGCAGCCTGAAATCTGCGCCCCACAGCCGTGCCGGAATTTCTGTATTGTATGGTGCTGAGGCCAATATTCTGAACGAACGGGGTGCTTTGGATCTTTCTGATGAAGTCCTGTCAGGTCTTGATTTCTGCATTGCAAGCATCCATCCGCAAAGTTTTCAAAGTCCCGCCTATCACAGGAGTTCTTTCTGGGACAGGAAGCAGGTAACGGAAGACGTAGAAGCCGCCAGATTTTACAACACTCAGGCTTACATCCGTGCAATGGAGAATCCTCATGTGAATATCATCGGTCATCCCGATGATCAGCACTATCCCGTAGACTGTGAAGCACTGGCCCAAGCCGCTGCAAAACATCACATTATTATAGAAGTAAACGAAGCATCTCTTTCCCCCGGCGGTTACCGTGGAGAGACCAAGGAGACCATGTGCAATATTCTCAATGCATGTTTCAAATACCGGCTTCCCATTTTGCTGTCCAGCGACAGTCACGGTGCTGCCGGTGTAGGCGAGGCTCCCTTAGCCCAAAAGCTGGTTGCCGAGCTTCATTACCCCGAAGAGTTGATTCTGAATTTCATGCCTGCAGAAGAGTTTGCTAAGATTCTGCAGCGAAAGGAAACCGTATGAAAATATATTTGCTTCGCCACGGAGAAACTCCTTGGAATAAAGAACGCCGCCTGCAGGGCATTCAGGATATCCCCATGACTCCAAACGGTGCCCAACAGTTACGTCAGGCAGGCAGACACCTGGCTGATACAGATGTCATCTTTGATGCCATAGTCTGCAGTCCCCTGCAGCGGGCAAGAGAAAGCGCAAGACTTGTTGCCGAAGAACTGGGATTTCCCACTGACAAGATTGTTATAAATCCGCTTTTCCTGGAACGGGCTTTCGGCGATGGGGAGGGACTGGTCTATGAAGAAGCCCTGGCTAAGTATCCGGACAGCAATTATCCCGGCATGGAGACACTGGACGAGCTGTTTGCAAGAGCAAAGAAAGCAATTTCTCATTGTGAGGAACAATATAAAGACCAAACCGTGCTGGCAGTAGCCCACGGCGGAATTATCAAAGCTTGTCTTGTAGCTGCCAGTCAGGGTAAAATCGATTATTTTGATAAACACATCTGGATCGATAACGGATGTTATTGCGTGTTAGAAGGTCAGAAAGATAGCTGGAGTATTACTTTTCATAACAGGAGCAATGGCTATGAGCCGTTAAAAATAAATCCCTAGCGGCTCATTTGTAACTCTTAACGAGCCTTCCGCCGCACCGCTGACAGGACCGTTACTCGAGAAGTTTGTGAAGGCCGGCGCGGAATATGCAGAGCATCTGACATTGTCACATGAGACGATAAATACACTGGAAACACCGATGCTGCCTAATGATATTTATATTCAGATTGTAAATGGGAACTCGGGACAGTAACGTAATCGTGGCAACAAAACAGGCTGCGCACTTAATTAGTGCCGCAGCCCTTTTTTTGCTACTGTTCTTCCCTATCACACCTATCACATTGTTTTTTCACAAACCAGTTGACAGCGGAAGATTTTACCGTTATACTTGTGTCAGATCAAATAAGAAAGAAAGGAGACAATATCATGACCAAGATCAGAAATCATTACCACGTAACTGCACAACTGAAGTATCAGAAAATTGTCTCCCGGGATATTGTGGATTAACCTCATAATCAGACAAGGCATTTATGCCTCTATGAAGATGAATTCAAAGCCATGGCTATCTAGGAAGCCATGGCTTTTTTTGCGCGATGAGCAGAGCCAAGTGGGAGTGAGTAGGAAATGGATGCTAGCATACATTTTCCTACTTACGACCATTTGGCGAGCAACGCGACCTGGGAATGTCTCCGGCATTCCCAGGTGCTCATCGCCGACTTGCCGGCCATCCCCTCATCGCCGACTTGCCACACTCCCCGGGAAAAATTGGAGGACACCATGAAACTACCAAAAAGTTTTACCCAAGCCGTCTCCAAATACGGCATCACCAAGGACGATATCGTTTTCGCCGCCACAGCGGATTTCGATATGGAATACCACTTCGCCGATTCCATCATCGCCCTGACCAAGACCAAGTTAATCCTTGCCGCCTATCCCTACCGTGAGAAATCCGAGTATCGCCTGGGCGGCTACAGCAGCTGGCAGCTTCAGGAAAGCACCACCCTTTTTGAGGAGCCCGCCCTGTGCTTCCACGATCTGACAACCGTTTCTAAGATGGAAGTCATCCGTGAGATCAGTACGGGAGTCCTGTTGGCGGAAATCGACGGCGTAGAGCGCAATCTCTGTCACTTTTCCAACACCAGAATGGAATCCTTCCTGCGTCTCTGCAAACTGCTTGATAAACTGAAGAAAAACGAAGAAATATTACCGGAGGACCTGGACGTAGCCAAGGGCAAAGAATGCTGCCCAAAATGCGGCATGATCTATCCCGATCAGGAGCGAAAGATCTGCCCAAAATGTATGGATAAAAAATCCATAATGTTCAGAATCCTGGGATATTTCAAGCCTTATAAGAAAAGCCTCGCCGTCATGGTTCTGTGCTATATCGGCACAGCCATCCTGAATCTGGTGTGGCCGTATTTAAGCGGTACCATCCTTTACGACAAGGTACTGGCCCGGGATGAAGCTTTTCTGGAACTGTTACATATTCCGACTGGCCGCTTTCTCACTGCCCTGACCATGCTGGTCATCACTATGATTTTGACCAAGCTCTCCATACAGGGACTGGGAATCCTGCAGGGCGTACTGACTGCAAAAATCGCACCCGAGGTAGTTGCCACCATTAAGAGTCAGGTCTTTGCCTCCATGGGCAAGCTGTCCATCAGCTTTTACACCAGAAGACAGACCGGCAGCCTGATGACGAGAGTTTCCAACGATGCGGAGGAGATTTCCAGCTTCTTCATTGATGGACTGCCCTACTTTTTTATCAACGTAGGCACAATGCTCACCACCTGCGTCATCATGTTTTGTCTGAGCCCGGCACTGGCACTGTCATCTGTGGTACTGATGCCTATCCTTGTCATTATCAGCTGTAAGATGATGCCTCACCTGTTCCACTATTTCGGCAAGAGACATCGTGCCAACCGCAGACTCAACGGCCAGATGAATGAGAATTTTACAGGAGCCAGAGTAGTCAAAGCTTTCGGACAGGAAGAACAGGAAATGAACCGTTTTACCAAAAATAATTCCAGAGTTCAGAATGCCGAGCTGGATGTAGCACGCTATGACAATAAATTCTTCGCGCTGTACTGCACGGTGGAAGACACCATCAGCTTCCTGGTATGGGCCGTGGGCGGGGCCATGATGATCAGCGGCGCCAACATGGAACTGGGACTTCTGATCACCTTTTCCGGATATGTAGGCCAGCTGAAAGGCCCCCTGGAATTCATGTCCCGCATCATCCGCTGGTACACCAACTGCACCAACTCCGCCCAGCGTCTCTTTGAGATCATGGACGCCGTACCGGAAGTAAAAGAGGTGCCCAACCCGGTGCGCCCGGACACCTTCCGCGGTGAAATTGAGCTGAAAAACGTAACATTCAGCTACGAGGCACATAAACCCATCCTGAAAAATGTGAGCTTCCATGTGAATGCCGGTGAGGTATTCGGTATTGTAGGACGCTCCGGATCCGGAAAATCCACCTTGGTAAATCTGATTTCCCGCCTGTACGATGCAGAGGAGGGGGAAGTTCTGGTGGACGGCATCAATGTAAAACAGTACGGCTTTAAAGAGCTGCGTAAAAATGTAGCCATGGTATCTCAGGAAACTTATATTTTCATGGGTACAGTTGCAGAAAATATCGCTTACGCCAGACCGGAAGCCACCAGAGAAGAAATCATCCGGGCAGCCATTCAGGCCAACGCTCACGACTTTATCTGCAAGATGCCGGAGGGCTACGATACCATTCTGGGTTCTTCCAGCCGCTCCCTGTCAGGTGGTGAAAAGCAGCGTATTTCCATTGCCAGAGCCATTTTAGCTGATCCGAAGATCCTGATCCTGGACGAAGCTACTTCTGCGGTGGATACCGAGACAGAATTGGCCATTCAGAAATCCCTGGAAAGACTGGAAAAGGGCCGTACTGTGCTGTCTATTGCCCACAGGCTCTCCACCCTGCGCAATGCCACTCACTTAATCGTGCTGGACGAAGGCCGTATCACAGAATCCGGTACTCACGAGGAACTGATGGCGCTGAAGGGAACCTTTTACAAACTAAATGAACTGCAGACCAAGGCTCTTGCCATGAGAGGCATCGAGTAGTCTGCTTTTACCATAAACAGGGCGCAGAGACAAACAGCTTCAGAATCTGGCTGTCAATGGTGCAGACACGCCCTGTATCGATCGGAGGATACTATGAACGAAGAACGTGAAAATAATATGCCGGACCTTCTGGATTTACAGGAATTCGATGAAGAAGCCCTGAAGAAAGAATCCGAGGAGCTTCTGAAAATGCGCTTTCTCACCAAAGAAAATGCCGTTTTTGCCAGAACAGAAGGCGGCTTTCTTTCCCTGAAAACAGATGATAAAGAATATTCCAGAGTAGGAGTGTACCTGACCTTCCCTCTGACGAACCCCGAAGAATTCATCTCTATCCGTGAGGCTGATGAAAAAGCCAAAGAAATCGGCATCATCGAAAAGCTGTCCCAACTGCCGAAAGACCAGCAGGAAATGATTCAGGAACAGATCAGACTGCGCTACTTCATGCCGGTTATTACCAAAATTCTGGATGTAAAGGACGAATACGGTTACGCCTACTGGCATGTCATGACCAACTTCGGAGCCTGCCGCTTTACTACCCAGATGAGTGGTGATGCCGTCGTCTCTTTAAGCGATTCCAGGCTGCTGGTCACCGATATTGACGGCAACCGCTATGAAATTCCTGACTTCTATCAGTTGGGTGTCATGGAGCGTAAGAAACTGGATCTCTTTATCTAAGCATTACAGTTCTGCCCTGCTATATGCAAAGTCAACTGCGAAGCAGCGGGAAGTGCCGAAGGTGCTGAAAGAACCGGCGGTTCTTACCGAAGGACGCGACTGAACTGTACTTCCAAGTCAGCCGGTTTTACCGGCTGCGGAAAGGCAAGGTTACTATGAAATTACAATATGAGTTAGAACAATCCCAGTTGGACGCACTGGCACTGTCAGCAGATGAAACCATCTGGTACTGCGTGCCTGTGGACCTGGGATTCGACAATAACCACAAGCTGGCACAGGAAGCTTATGCTTTTGCAGACTGGCTTGTGGTAACTGAGGAACGTTTTCTGGTGCTCAACGGCACTGAAATTACCGCTTCCTTTTATTTAAAAGACTGCGAGAAAATCAAATGTGAGCATCAGGTTAACAGCGGTATCGTCACTGTCACTGCCAAAGACGGCTACGTCACCTGTGCTGCCAGATTTTCCATGCGCCACATTATCAGAGTCTCTTATCTGGTGCGTGGCGCCCAGGCTATCATCAATACCATTGCAAAAGGCTCTCCTGCTTCTGAAGCGGAGCACATCACCAGCCAGGAATACGAAAAGTACTGTGAAAAGTGCGGGCGCGCCATGCCCGGAACCAGCAAGTGCCCGTATTGCGAGGGAAAGGGATCCTTGCTCAAGAAATTCCTGTCTCTCTGCGAGGGCTACTGGGGAAAGCTGGTGCTGATTGCAATGCTGATGACCCTGCTTGCAGCCATCAATCTGCTCAACCCTATGATTCAGCAGCGTTTTATCGATGAATCTCTGGCTACCGGCACAGGTACCTGGAAGGACTGGGCACAATTTGTGGGCATCTCCTTTTTCCTGTTGATTGCCTGGATCGTTGCGGAGGTTCTCCGTTACTGGTACTGTGTCAAGCTGGCAACCGGCATCAGCATGAACCTGCGCCGGAGACTGTACTACAAAATACAGACACTTTCTCTTTCCTTTATTAATAAACGAAAGCCCGGCGAACTGATGAATCGTGTCTCCAGAGACACCAATCAGATCCGTAACTTTATGGAAGAAGTATTCGGAAACATGTTCTCTGTGTTGCTGACCATGATTGCCTCCCTGGTCATGATGTTCATCATCAGCTGGAAAATGACTTTGATGGCTGCTGTATTTATCATTCTGGTATTTACCATTACAAGGTCTTTCTGGCACCATATCCGTACAATCTTCCACAAGCAGTGGCTGAAAGCAGATGACTTAAGCAGCAGCCTGCAGGATATCATCTCCGGCATGCGTATCGTGAAATCTTTCGGAAAAGAAGAACGGGAGACAGAGCGTTTTACCAAGAAGACGCAAGAATTTGCGGCCATCAGTTCCAAAAACGAGACCTTCTGGGCAATTTTTTATCCCCTGCTTACCTTCCTTCTGGGAGCAGGCACCTACATCGCCATCTATTTCGGCGGTGTGGACGTATTGGAAGGCAGATTGTCCCTGGGCCAGCTGGTGCAGTTCGTCACCTACAGCGGCTATCTCTTCGGGCCGCTTAGCTGGATGACTCACCTGCCCAGAAGTGTCATGCAGATGATCACCAGTTTGAACCGTATCTATGATGTGCTGGACGAAGAACCTGCCATCGCGGACAAGAATACCTGCAAGGATTTCCCCATCGAGGGTGCTTTTACCTTTGAAGATGTATCTTTCGGCTACCAGACTTATGAGCCGGTTCTGGAAAACATCTCTTTTGAGGTAAAGCCCGGCGAAATGATTGGTCTGGTGGGCGCTTCCGGTACCGGTAAATCTACCCTGATCAACCTGATCATGCGTCTCTATGACGTAGACCAGGGCCGCATTACCATCGATGGTGTGGACATCCGGGACATCAAGACCGAAAGCCTGCATTCCCAGATCGGTGTAGTGCTGCAGGAGACTTTCCTGTTCTCCGGAAGTATTCTGGCCAACATTCGCTTTGCCAGACAGGACGCCACCCTGGCAGAAGTCATTCAGGCTGCCAAAGCTGCCAATGCCCATGACTTTATCTGCAAGACACCGGACGGTTACAATACCTATGTGGGAGAACACGGCTACAACCTGTCCGGCGGCGAACGTCAGCGAATTGCCATAGCCAGGGCAATTCTGAACAATCCCAGGCTGTTGATTCTGGATGAAGCCACTTCCGCTCTGGATACAGAGAGCGAATTCCTGATTCAGCAGGCACTGGACAGGCTGGTAAAGGGACGGACTACTTTTGCCATTGCCCATCGTCTGTCCACCCTGCGCAATGCTGACAGACTGGTAGTGATCGACAAGCATGGGATTGCTGAGATCGGGACTCACAATGAACTGTTGGAGAAGAAAGGCATTTATTATGGACTTGTGACCGCGCAGCTGGCCATGGCGGAAGGGAAGTAACCCAACAGCGAAAATAGGACGCCTTTTTTGCATATATTGAGTAATGATGCGGCCCGAAATCCCTCAAAACAGATATTCAGACCATCATACTCTTTTAAAGAAAGCGAACGGAGGACACCCTATGCAGAGACCGGAACCTGATCTGTACAAGCATGACGATATTATTAACGAACAGCTTGCGCGCTACGGCGTAAAGTTTGGAATTTATAAAAATCAAGTTTTTAAAGAGCAGCTTTTTCCTTTTGATGCCATTCCCAGAGTCATTTCCGCCCAGGAATTTGCTCAGTTAGAGAAAGGACTGAAACAGCGAGTCACTGCTCTGAACCTTTTTATCAAAGATATTTACGGTGACAAGAAAATTCTCAAAGACCACATTATTCCTGAAGAATTTATTTATGCCGGAAGCGGCTACCTTGCCCAGTGCGAAGGAGTGCTGCCTTCCAAAGGCATTTACTCTCATATTTCCGGCATCGATCTGGTGCAGGGCAAAAACGATGAGTGGTACATATTGGAAGATAACCTCCGGGTGCCTTCCGGCGCCTCCTACCCCATGATTGCCAGAGAGCTGTGCCGCAAGTGCTCTCCCGCCACTTTCAGGCACCACACCATTGATGACAACCGTAATTATGCTCAGCTGCTGCGCCGCACCATGGACTATGTAAATCCCGGCGGTCACTGCGTCATCCTGACTCCCGGCCGCTACAATGCTGCTTATTTCGAGCATTCTTATCTTGCAGAGAAAACCGGTGCTTTTCTTGTTAACGGCAGTGAATTGACAGTAGAGAATGACCATTTGTATTTTATTGATTATAATGGCAGAAAAGAAAAAGTCGGCGTAGTCTACCGGAGAATATCTGATGACTATCTGGATCCCATGAATTTCCTGCCGGAATCCCTGATCGGCATTCCTCATATTTTCGATGTGTTCCGCAAGGGAAATGTTGCTCTGATGAATGCGCCCGGCAACGGTGTGGCTGATGACAAGGGTATCTATTACTTTGTACCAAAGATGGTGGAATACTATCTAGGTGAGACCCCTATCCTTCAGAATGCACCTACCTATCTGCCCTTTTATGATCAGGATATGAAATATGTGTTGGAGCATTTTGATGATCTGGTATTAAAAGATGTAGCGGAAGCCGGTGGCTATGGCGTTGTCTTCGGCAACAAGATGACCGCCGGACAAAAAGCAGATTTTATTACCCTTCTGAAAGCAGAACCACGGCGTTTCATTGCGCAGGAAGTCATTGATTTCAAGGATATTGACATTATGGACAACGGTGAGAGGGTACCGCGTAAGGCTGACCTGCGTGCCTTCGTGCTGATGGCTGACGAGCCTCTTGTATGGCACAGCGGACTTACCAGGTTTTCCAGGAATCCGGATTCCTTTATTGTCAATTCATCTCAAGGAGGAGGTTTTAAAGACACATGGGTATTATCTCAGTAGAACATACAGACCGGCTTTACTGGCTTGGTCGTTACAGCGAAAGGGTCTACACAACTATCCGCATGTTTGCCCAATGCTATGACACAATGATCGATGATATTGAAGAAGAATATGACAGGTTCTGTCACAACCTGGATATTCCCAATATTTATCAGTCCGGGGAGGACTTTATCGAACGGTACTGTTTCGATGAAAGCGACCCCAATTCAATTTACAGCAACCTGCTGCGGGCTTATGATAACGCCATTGTGCTGCGGGAAGAAATCGGCAGTGAAACTTTGTCCTACATACAGCTTGCCATATACGAAATGCAGAAAGCACACCAGTCTCAGGCACCTTTGATAGAACTGCAGAAGGTCACTGATAATATTGTGGCTTTCTGGGGTATGGCCGATGATATTATTCTGGATGAAAATGTCCGCAACATTATAAAAACCGGAAAACGTGTAGAACGGATCGATCTTTACGGAAGACTCCATTTTCCCAAGGCAGACATGCTCAGGGAAGTACACCGCTTGGCAGGCCGCCTGCCCCGGACTATGATTCACTACCATCAGCCCAGCGTTATCCGTCTGCTGGAATTGTCTGAAGATATAGAGTTAAATTATCCGGAGATTGTCAGAACCGTGGATTCCCTGTTGTAATTGTTTTGCAAAATAAGAACAACTGTTACAAATACATAAATTAACGGGAGACACTTACCATGAAAACGTTGCACTTCTCTTACAGGATGAATATTGATTTTTCTGTTCCTGTGACACAGCATCGCTTTACTTTAAAATGCATTCCCGGATCCAACCAGCGTCAGCGGCTGGAGGCGCTTTCCGTAGAAATATATCCCAACTATTTTCTGGAGCATGCAGAGGATTCTTTTGATAACCATTGCATCTACGGTTACTGCGAAACTCCTCACGATCACTTCAGCGTATCTGTCACCGGAACGGCGGTCACAGGGCTGTCCCATTATGAGACTGCCGCCGATGCATACAAGCTTGGAATGTACAAATATGCCACTTGCTATACCAAACCGGGAGAATCATTAAAAAATTACTATCAGAAGCTGTGCGGACTGTTTTCACAATGTTTTCCCACGGCAAACGAATCTGCCTCCGGGCATGGCAGCAACTACACCTGGGCACTTTTCACCTCACAGCAGCTGTATCAGGATTTCCGCTATCAGGCGGGAACCACCGACATTCATACCACCGCAGAAAAAGCCTTTTCCCAGGGCTGTGGTGTATGTCAGGACTTTTCCCATATTATGATCGCCCTGATGCACATGTCCGGCATCCCGGCCCGTTATGTGGTAGGGATGCTGCAGGGAGAAGGACTCTCCCACGCCTGGGTTGAAATCTATGAAAACGGTATGTGGATCGGACTGGATCCTACCAACAATCTGGTGGTCAGTGACAGACACATTAAAATCTCTCATGGCAGGGACTATAAGGACTGCACCATCAATCAGGGATTTTTCACCGGAAATGCAGACCAGCGTCAGCAGATCCGGGTATCCGTAACAGAAGAAGGAACATCATCATGATAGAGACCATTACTTCCGTAGGGCTTCCCGTAGAGGAGGCTCTGCGCATTAAAAAGAACCGTTTTCTGCCATCCGGCAGAAACCATACTGCAGACGCCGGGCAAATGAAGCGTGTCAGTATCGTCACCGGTATCCACGGTGACGAATTGGAGGGGCAGTACGTCTGCTACCAACTTGCCCGTCTGTTAAAAGAACACCCGGAGCATCTTCATGGCATTGTAGATATCTACCCTGCCATGAATCCTTTCGGCATAGATTCCATTACCAGAGGACTCCCCGCCTTTGACCTGGACATGAACCGTATTTTCCCGGGAAGTATGGACGGCGATATGGTGGAATATGTGGCCGCCAGAATTGTAGAGGACCTGATCGGCAGTGATCTGTGCATCGATATCCATGCCAGCAATATCTACCTGACCGAAATCCCTCAGATCCGCATCAATCAACTGCATGCAGATACCCTGGTACCCCTTGCAGAACAACTGAACGTAGATTTTGTCTGGGTTCACGGCGCCAGCACCGTGCTGGAGTCCACTCTTGCCTACAGTCTCAACAGCCGGGGTGTTCCCACTCTGGTGGTGGAGATGGGGGTCGGCATGCGCATTACCAGAGAATATTGTGATCAGCTGTTACAGGGTATTTTAAACAGCATGAAAAATATGGGCATCTGGAGCGGAGAGACACAGCCTGTACGCACACCTGTCATTTCCGACAATCCCCGGGATGTTATCTTCTTAAATTCCTGCCGTCCCGGCGTGTTTATCAAAGAGGTAAGCCACGGCACCCATCTGAAGGCAGGCGATCTCATCGGCCGTGTGGTGGATCCGCTGGCCGGAGATATCCTATATGAAGTGACAGCTCCCGCTGCCGGATGGCTCTTTACGATCAGGGAATACCCAATCGTGGAGGAAGGTTCCCTGATTGCACGGATTCTAAAGGAGGATTAAGCTTTGGAAAAGATTGTTTTATATGAAAAAGAAGGCTTATACCGGGATGATTTCCGTGTGGTGGGCTACCAGTTCGGACAAGGTGAGAAAAGTGTCTGCATTGTAGGTAATACCAGAGGAAACGAGAATCAGCAGGTCTTCTGTTGTTCTCAATTAGTGAAAAAGTTAAAAGAACTGGAACAGGCAGGCTGCCTCATGCCAGAGAAACAGATTATGGTCATTCCCTGCGCCAATCCCTATTCTCTCAATATGAAAAAGCGCTTCTGGGGTATCGATAATACTGATATTAACCGCATGTTTCCCGGTTATGACCAGGGAGAAACAACCCAGCGGATTGCAGCCGGACTGTTCGAAGCAGTAAAAGGCTACTCTTTCGGTATCCAGTTTGCCTCCTTTTACATGAAGGGAAGCTTTGTTCCACATGTACGGATGATGCAGACAGGATATGAAAACATCGAGCTGGCCAGTCAATTCGGGCTGCCTTACGTCATTGTCCGCCGTCCAAGGCCTTTCGATACTACTACCTTAAACTATAACTGGCAGATTTGGGAAACCAATGCTTTCTCTATTTACACCACTCAGACAGAGGTTATCGACCACACTTCTGCTGACATGGCAGTGGAGGCCATCCTGCGTTTTCTGTCCAAGCAGGACATTATCAATTATCAGTACCTGGAAGCTCAACCCTCCCATGTCATTGATGACAGCAACCTGCTGACAATCCGTGCCCGCAGTGCCGGATTTTTTGACAATCATGCGGCTGTGGGGTCCCATGTCCGCCAGGGCGACCTTCTGGCCAGAATCATTGACCCCTGCGAAGGGTATGTACGAAGTGAGGTATACGCACCTGCAGAAGGCACTATTATCTTTGCCCACGGCGAACCTATGACCTACGACTGTACTGCAATCTATAAAATGGTGTGCCGATAATCATTGACACACCATTTTATCACTGCTCATTCCACGGTTATTTTTAAGATTCCGAGAACCTATGGTTCTTAATGAAAGATTTTATTACTATCCACGTACTCCGTTGGCATGATGATATCCTCATTCAAGAACTCAACAAAATAGGAACCTGCCAATTTACAGACTTCCTCCTCGTTATTGAATACCTCCATAGACTCCACCTGTACCCGTATACTGTTCCCGCTCACAATATCCGTCAGACGTCCCTGCACATCACAAGCTTTCGTTTCCCTTTCCTTCACATACTCTGCCTCTATACCAAACTCGCCACCAACATAGGCCCATTCTGAGGACAGCGATATTGCTTCTTCCGATAATATGGTATCATCCTGTACTGTTTTTCGGGATATCAAAGTATCTGTAATACATCCGCCATCCACCAATGATCCATTCCATGAAAGCTGTATCTGTGTTTCCTGCTGATCCTGTTTCATCAGTAGTATGCCGGTAACTGCATCTACTGTCCGTTCCTCGCCAAGCAGGTCAAACTGCACAAGTTCCACTTCCCGATTCTGCTGATCTGCCAGTGCTTCCACTGTGGACATTCGAACAATTCGATTATCCTTATCCAAGTAAATCTCGATTTTTACTCTGTCTCCAAAGGGATCATTCAACAGTTCTTTCATTATGGAACTTTTATCCATCATTTCCCCCACTTTTGAAAGCATCTGATTCAACGGTTCCCCCGGGATTTCAATACAGTATCCGTCTGCTGCAATCTGTCCTTGCTTAGCCTCAAGAGTAATCGTTTTGTTCAAATCTGTAATACTGATATCTTTCAGGAAAGACCGTATACTTTCTTCCTTTGCTTCTTCTATTTCCAGACCTGCGACAGACAGTGCACCTGTAATCAGCTTGCCTGCCCACTCTACCGTTTCCCCGGTCTCCGCAAGCCCCTCATCTTCGGCTCCATCATGCTGCACACTCTCCATTCCCTCCGTCATCTGGCCGAAAATCATCTGCAGATAATCCTCCGGGAGCTCCCAACCAGTCAATTTCGCTAATATAGAAGTATTAAATCCGGAAACCACACGGTCTGCATCCACCAGTAATGCCCTGGAGGAAAACGCCGGCAGGGACAAGTACAGATCATTTCCCTCCATAGCTACTTCCAGATTCAAAATCTCTTTCTCAAAAAGACTGATTTCACCGGTCGTTTTCAAAAGCTGCAACTTCTTGTCTATAGATTTATCCACTTTCAGACCGAGCAGATTATTTTCTTTATCCGGCAGAGCAACTTCCACATCAGCAATCGTATGAGTTGCCCCTTCCTGCAATTCCTGCCATATACGCTCCAAATCTGCCTGTACCAGAACAGGATTCTCGTACTGAGCCAGTTCCTGTGTCAAATTTAACAAGCCCCGGGATATTCGCATCTGCGGCCATTTCCAAAGATAGACGGCTCCCGCTGCGATAACGGTTACAATCACGACTACCACCACGATCATCGGAGCGAAAATTCTTCTCTTTTTTTTCATGCTTGTTTATCTCTCCAACCTCAAAATCGTCTTTTCCCCTTCGGCTCCAAAAGTACTGGGATCTACTTTTAAGATATCTTCAATCAATACAATAATCGGTGCACAAGACCATGGATGGCACAGACTTGTATTTGATTTTTGCTCCTTGCCCCAGGCTTCAAAGCAAGTGGTTGCGCCTTCTTTGATCATATTTACCCAGGAATGAATGCTTTCATTTGTCATCAGCTTCAGTTCATCCTCATAGGCGCCCATCTTTCCCAGTGCCTTTAATACAAAATAAGAAAACTGAGTTCCGCATCGCAAACCTTTTTCCATAATGACTTCCCTTATCGTATCCCAGGATTCCTCAGGTGCAATTCCGTAAAATACCGGGAGAACATTGGAATGCAGGGCAGAATGCTTTCTCTCCGGCGTATCGTAAAATATCTTCTTCTCTTCATCGTAAAATGCCTTTAAGAAAGATGCTTTTAACCGTTCTGCCTTATCGCTTTCTTTGATACCTAATATTTCCTGCAGTTTCTGTAAACTGATGACACTTCCTATATAATGAGCATTGACTACATTATGACAGGGTCTCATCCTGTCATGCTCCCCACCGGGCAATTCATATCCGTCACGCAGGTTTAACGGCCAATCTATCAGATTCCATTTTTCATCTACATGCAGCAAAAGACCATCTTCTCTTTCATATTGTTCAAAATATTCCAGCACTCCACACACAACAGGATAAAGTTCCTTAACCGTCTCCAGGTCTTTCGTATACTGATAATAATGGAGGACCTGCATGGGATACTGCAGAGAAAAGTCAGCAATTTCCTGCATAAAGCTTCCCGGCGCCACGCTTAAAAGCCCTTTGCACACCTTTACTGTCTCTGCAAAGTCAAACAGAGTTTTGCGATACATCTTCGCATCACCGGTTACGTACAGATATGCCAGCCCACTGACCGTAAAATCGCCAAGATACTGTCCTTTTTCTCTGGAAGGGCAATCGAGAAAGCCTTCCTGTACTCCCCATTTCAAGCTGTTAATACATAATTTCCAGATATCCTCTGCCCAGGGTACATTGGACACAAGACTACAATTTTCTTCAAATTTATGGTGCCGTACAACTGCACAAAATGTGTCGGGATTCAATTTATCGCAATCCGTAATAATATTGACATAACGGAATGCCTTGTAATCATAAAACTCAAATTCATCTTCCTGTCCGGAAAGAATGCATGTCTCGTCATATACGCAATTACATCTCATTTGATATCTGACACAGTATGGATCATCCTCCACGAGTTCTTCACCGCACAAGATTCTCACAGTCTGCCCCTGTTTTCCCCGCACTTTCATGTACATCTGCCCGGTAATCTCTGTTCCGAAATCCAGGAACCAACTTCCTTTTTCCAGCTGAACAACCTTTTGAGGATACATACAATATATGTCAAGACATTCTGCCGCTTGCTCCCTAAAACTATGGTCATCTCTTTCAGAAACTACAGCAGACAGATAGCCTTCCTCCGGAAAATCCAGTTCTTTCCATCCGGATTCCTTTTTGTTAAAATCGATATTCTCCAAGTACTGTGTACAATAGCCGATTGTCTTCCCGCTATATTCCTCGGCTTTGCGATAGACCCACGTATCATCAGTACCACATTCATAATTCCCATCCACAAAAATGTCTGCGATCATTCCCTGCCTGTTATCTGCACTGTTCCACACGCGGTTAATCTCACCTTGATAATATACGTGTACAGCCAAAATATTATCACCTGCCTGCAGAAAAGAAGTAATATCTATCTCATTGTAATTGTAAGAATCCGCATAAGCCGGAGCCGGTCCCTGTGCCACAAACATTTCATTGATATACAACTTATAATAATCATCTGCAGATATTCTAAGAAGGACTTGTTCTCCGCCTGCAAACGCAAACTTCTTTCTGAAGTGAACGTGATAATTTTTAATCGGTCCGGGGACTAATTCAACATGCTCCAATTCCTTGTGAAAAACATCTATAGGCTTCAGAGATGCAAAATCCTGAGTTGTAATCCACTTTGATTTAAAATGCATAATTATAAATTCTCCTTTTCCTCAATCACCTTAAGCCAACCCATATTCCTGATACAAACGCTTTCTGGCTTCTACATCACTGGCTGCCAATTTAATATCTCCTCATGAGCCTCGGGAATGTCCATTGTTTCATCGAACAAAAACTTATTTAATAATGTCAGATCTTGCAGTGTCTTCATTCATTTCTCCTTTTATTGTATACTATCATTCGAAAAATGGCAACAAAAATAACTGCTTTTCGCGCTACTGACGTAACGATACGTAACAGTTCAGACGCGCCATTCGCAAAGCATCGCAGATGCTTTTGATTGCAGCCTGCGGCGCTCTCCGTCGCTTCGCGACTATTTTTGCTCATAATCTGGCGCTCAGTACAACCCTATACGTAAGCGCAAAATCATGCGAGCATGATTTGTGCGCCTACGTCCAGGGTCGTCTGAACTGTTACAACGATACAAAAAGTTTCTCTTTCGTTTCTCTGTCTGGGGAAATCGGGCGATAATGTCCGCTTCGAAAAACAGATATTAGATTGATTCACGTGAACTGATATTACAATAACACAATTGGGATATTGTGTCAATTTATTTTCAATAAAAGGGAGCCGCCAAAGGCAACTCCCTTCATCCTTACACTCTCTTACTCAATACTTCCTCTTCATACTTCACAATATCCTGATACCAGCTTGCATCGCCTGCCACGCCGCAAACTCTGCAGTACTCAGCCCATACATCGCTGTAAGGAAGATCCTTGGCATTTTCCTGCATCACCATCAGCTCAGTGAACTTGCTCTCATCCTGGAGCTTCTTCAGAGACTCGTGAGGCATGCACATAGCCATCAGCAGTGCCTTCTGCCAGCTTCTGATACCAACTACCCATGCGGAGATACGGTTGATGCTTGCATCAAAGTAATCCAGAGCCATGTATACTCTGTCAAGAGCGTTGCAGCGAACGATTTCCTTTGCGATCTCCTTGGTCTCGTCATCCAGTACCAGAACATGGTCGGAATCCCAACGGATACCTCTGGTGATGTGCAGAGCAATCTCAGGATAGAAGCACAGCAGTGCGGGAATCTTATCGGATACAACTTCTGTAGGATGATAATGACCGTTATCCATCAGAGGCAGGCAGCCTTCATGTGAAGCTGCAAAGCTTAAGGTAAACTCAGCACTTCCTGCCGTAAAAGCTTCCACACCGATACCGAATACCTTAGACTCTACACAAGGCTTAACCAGGTTCTTGTCAAACGGCTCAGACAGGATAGCTTCAATAGACTCTTTATAACGCATTCTGGGGCCCATTCTGTCTGCGGGAACATCCTTGAATCCGTCACCGGTCCAGATATTCATGACACAGGGAACACCGGTCTGCTCAGCAAAATACTGAGAAATACGGATACATGCTTTACCATGCTCGATCCAGAAGTTTCTGGTCTCTTCATCGGGGCTGGTCAGTGTCAGACCATCTTTTACTTTTGCATGAGAGAAGAAAGTAGGGTTGAAGTCGATACCCATATTTCTCTCTTTAGCGAACTCCACCCATTTCTGGAAATGCTTGGGTTCCAGCTTATCTCTGTCTACATACTCACCGGGCTCAAAAATAGCATAGCTTGCATGCAGATTCAGTTTCTTCTTACCGGGAGTCAGGCTCAGTGCCTTATCCATATCTGCCATCAGTTCTTCGGGAGTTCTGGCCTTGCCGGGATAGTTACCGGTTGTCTGAATACCGCCGGTCAGAGGACCGTCCTGGTCGAAGCCCTTAACATCATCACCCTGCCAGCAGTGAACTGCTACGGGAATGGTCTGTAATTTGGCGATGACAGCATCTGTGTCCACGCCGTAAGATGCAAAAATCTCTTTTGCAGATTCGTATCTTGTACTCATTTTATGTATGCTCCTTTCAAAACAAATCGTTATGCCCTAAGGCTGATTATGCCTTATAGCTCTTTACCGCGAAAGAATCAAATACACAGTCTCTTGCACTTGCCAGATCAGTCAGCTCGCCGCCTGTCATCATCTGTACCATCAGATTACCGATCGCCGTTGCCTCGGTAGGTCCTGCGAATACAGTCCTGCCGGTATATTTTGCAGTCAGAATATTCAGATATTCTGCGTTGGCACCGCCGCCTACAACACTGATGCTGTCATAAGTCTTGCCGGTCATCTCCTGAATCTCCTCGATGGTGTCGGCATAACACTTAGCCAGGCTGTTGTAGATAACAGATGCAATCTCTCCGTAGGTTTCCGGAACGGGCTGACCGCTCTCTGCACAGGCTGCCTGCACCTCTTTGATCATGTTCTTAGGTGCCAGGAAACGGCCGTCATTACAATCTACAAGAGAAGGAATAGTCTGTTTGGAAGCTTCTTCACAGATTTCTCCAAAGGACAGATCCAGACCTTTTTCAGCTTTCAGTTCTTTCTTTACGGACTGAATCATCCACAGTCCCATAATATTCTTCAGATAACGGAAACGATACTGATAACCGCCTTCATTGGTAAAATTATGCGCCTTGCTGGCAGGACTGCAGTCAGCTTCCATACGCTCTACACCCATCAGGGACCAGGTTCCGGAACTGATGTATACGGTATCCGGATTGTTGCTGGGAACTGCCAGAACTGCGGAACCGGTGTCGTGGGTAGCGGGAAGAACTACTTTACAGTTAAATCCTACTTCAGCCTGCACTTCAGGTGTCAGATCACCCAGAATGGTGCCGGGCACTCTTACCTCCTGGAACATCTCAGTGGGATATCCCAGTCTCTCAATCAACTCTAAATCCCACTTCTTGGTCTCGGGATCGATCAGCTGACCGGTAGTAGCCTCAGTATATTCGTTGGATTTCACACCACTTAACAGATAGTGGAAGTAATCGGGTACCATCAGGAAAGTTTTCGCTTTCTCCAGGTACTCAGGATGCTTTGTCTTTACAGCCATCAGCTGGTAAATGGTATTGAAGACTGCCTTCTGGATACCGGTCCTTGCATACAGTTCATCCTCAGGAATGATCTTGTAGACCTCCTCGTCCATACCGATGTTACGGTCATCCCGATAACCTACGGTATTGCCCAGTACCTGATCGTTCTCATCCAAAAGTACGAAGTCAACGCCCCAGGTATCTACGCCTACACTGACCGGAATCTTACCGATTTCCTTACATTTCTTAAGTCCGGCCTTAATCTCCTGAAACAATGCTGTAAAGTCCCAGCACATTTCGCCGTCCTTCTCACTCATACCGTTATAAAAACGATGTACCTCCTCCAGAATCAGCTTTCCGTCTTCCATGTGGCACAGGATGTGACGACCACTGGATGCTCCGATATCAATCGCTAAATAATAAGCTCCCATTGCGTTCTCCTTTCTAATTCCGCGCAAAAGAAGCCCACTGTATGAGGCAGTGTGGAATTCGGGCATTTTCTTCCTCATTTTCCTAAAAAGATTGTGCAATTCTGCATCATCCCACAGGTTATGGATGTGATTTATCCTGTGTTTGAACTTCCGCGGCGGTTGTTTCTGTTACCTATCATAACACATATTGCGGAAAATGAAAAGGACAACTGTTGACAAAAAAAGAGTCCTGATTTGCAGGACTCTTTCTCTCTCATATGATGATGTTTGATACCTGTGGATTACTCTGCCTTTCGCGCTCCCCGGTATCCTATTATAACTCTATGGTCTCTCCCGACTTCACAGCGTAAATCACACCGCTCTTTTCCAGATAAAGTGTCATTGCGGTAGGATTATATACTCTGGTGCAGTTCAGGTTAAATATCAAACTGCGGTATGCTTCCACGTAGTCATAGATTTCGATATTGGTTGCATACCAGATATCCTCATGACCACCGGTATACTCTGCGAACTCTTCAATTACGTTCCAGTTATCATTTGCTTCAAACTCATAGCTGTGTCCCCACAGATAGAACAGCCAGGGAGCCCTGTTATTGGGCGCTTCTTCTACAAATTTGTGTGCCAGCTCCATCAGTCTGGGATTTTTATGATGGCAGGTGGCTTCCAGCCTTAACCAGTCTGTAGGAATCTTGAACTCACAGTTGGAGATTGTGGTTCTGGAATAAGCGATTCCTGCCGCTTTCAGGCAAGCTACTACCTCATCACTGTATGTACCGAAAGGATATGCCATACCCCTTATGATCGTACCGAACTGCGCTTCCAGATTCTCTCTGTCTTTTACTACCTCATAGGTGCAGGCTGCAGGAGAAAGCTGCTCTAAGAAAGGATGTGTCAGTGCATGTACAGCTACTTCCATTCCGCTGTCCTTATAGGTCTCTGCTACCTGTTTCTCGCTCATACGGCGATGAATGGTTCCTTCCGGATATACCTTTCCTTCCGGCGCATACAAACCACTGTTGATGTTAAAAGTTCCTTTCAGCCCATTCTTCTTCATGATCTCAATGAGCTTTACATCCTGCTGCACACCGTCATCATAGCTGAGTGTCAGCGCTTTCTTCTTTCCCTCGGGAAATCTCATAAAAATACTGGCCATATCTTTGTCTCCTCCTTACCGTTTCCGGTTTGTTGCAATTATTATAATCCACCGGGCATTATGGTGCAATATAAAAAGTGTCAATATTTGCCACCTTCTCACACCTCAATAGCGCTAATATTTTCAAACCCGATCTTAGTATTCACAATCTTTAAAATCCGCCCGTCCATGTCCACCCGTGACACCATGCCGGTAATACGGATATACTCTTCCCTGTCGTAATACACCACCGTCACCACATCATTCTTCCGAATCTGATGCAGCTTGCGGTCCAGCTCCTGCGCCATTTCCTCAGAAAGCTCCCTGCGCGGAACGACTATTTTTTCCTTAGCCCGAAGGGCGTCTTCATATCCTTTCAAAGCAGCAAAAGGCATGAACTGCTTCGCCCGGTCGGCCCGGCTCATTTTCATCCTGTCTGCCATGTTATCCTCCAATTACTATCCTCTCTTATGGTTTCCTGTCATTCCCCGCTCCGATGCCCACCAATCTGCCGGTTACGCTCCATGGTCGTGGCTCCTTCCACAAGATCCATCCCCTTCAAAATCGCATTTTTCCCGAATTTCTTTCGAATATCCAACATGGCCTGACGAGCCTTTCTTTCCTTTTCCAGTTCCGCCGGATCTGCAAACAGGTCATACTGCTGGTAAGCCTCATCGGTAAGATTATTAAAAGAAAGATTCATCCGGCGGATAGGCAGTGACTTGTCTATGATCTTATCAAACAGCATAACAGTCTGCTTCACCAGGTTTTTTGCCGAGTTGGTAGGCGAATGAAGGGTCACAGAGCCTCTGGCAGGCTCTCTGCCCAGCTGATTAGAATAACCTACATGCAGGGAAATATTTCCTGTCAGCAGCCCTTTATCCAGAAGTTCTAGGCAAAGCATATCCGCCATTTCCTTGACTACCAGCTTTCCCTTCTCGTATTCGTAATCGCAGGACAGTACCTGACCGCTGGTAAGACAGGTATTCTTAGGCTTGTATGCTTTAATATCGGCTATGGTCACCGGTTCCCGCCCCCAGGCATGGTCGATCAGAAGCTCTGCATCAATACCGATAATGCGATACAGCAAGTCTTCACTTGCTTCCGTAATATCCTTCATGGTCTGAATACCGTACTTTTCCAGAAGACGGGCAGTTCCGGAACCAATGCGCCAAAAGTCAGTGAGCGGCCGATGGCTCCACAATGTCCTGCAGAAAGTCTCCTCATCCAGGATACCAATATGGTCATCCGTGTGCTTGGCAGTGATGTCCAAAGCAATTTTAGCCAGATAAAGATTGGTCCCGATGCCGCAGGTGGCAGTGATACCGGTAGTGTTCAGCACATCTTTCATGATGGTCATACCCAGTTCCCTGGCGGACATCTGATACATAGCCAGATAATCGGTCACATCCATGAACGCTTCGTCTATGGAATAAACGTAGATGTCTTCTTTGGCGATGTAACGCAGGTATACCGCATATATATTGGCAGAATAGTCAATATACAGCTGCATTCTGGGCGTAGCCATAATATAGTCCACACTTTTGGGTATCTGGAAAACGCGGCAACGGTTGCTGATCCCCAACGCTTTCATAGAAGGAGAAACCGCCAGACAGATTGTCTTCTCCGAGCGTTCCGGGTCCGCTACCACCAGATTAGTGGTAAAAGGATCCAGGCCACGCTCCACACATTCCACGGAAGCGTAGAAAGATTTTAAATCTATGCACAAATAAATTCTTTGTTTCTCCATGGAAGGAACTCCTCCTGTTTCATGATAGAAATCCTCCTGCGCATACAGTAGTCCCGTTTTCCCTTACTTCACTGCAATCTGGCAGCTGCGCATGGTCTCCAGTGCCGCCTCATGCTTTTCGGGTGTCACACCTGCACAGCACTTCGAATCTACAGATATCGGCACCTCCGGCATATAAGCCTTTAACAGCAGCGCATTGGATGCCACACAGATATCCGTGCACACACCTGCAAGCTCAATGGATTCAATGGCTCCTTCTGCGTATTCCGCCTGCAGGTCCTGCGCCAGCTTCACACAGCCAAAAATAGGTTTCCGGTAGCTTCTGCATCCGCCCTTCACCCGAATCTCCTCCAACTGTTCAATGAGCTGCCAGCCGTCTGAACCCTCGATACAATGAGGCACAGGCAGCATATGACCTTCCTGAGTATCCATATAATCAGCCTGATGAGTATCATATGTGAAAATCACATCTCCGTCAAAGCCCTCAATTTTCTGAAGAAGTGCCGGCACAATTGCCACAGCCTCCTTACTGCCCAGTACGCCGTCCACGAAATCCTTCTGCATGTCTACTACGATTAAATATTTTTTTGCCATAGATACTTCTCCCTCTTCCATAAAATTACTCTTTTTGATAACGTTCAATAATGCATTCATGCTTCTTATCAGCCCTATCATAATTAATCCCTACCAATAGCAAGTTTCCTTCATAATCTTTCAATACTTCCGGATATTGTTTATCTTTAATTTGCTGAATTGCCCCTTGTGCTGACTTATCCCACTTCAATTCTACAATCATAGCAGTTCTGTCCGTATGTCTTCTTGGGCAAAATACAATATCTGCAAATCCCTTCCCTGCGGGCAACTCTCTAATTAGTTGATAATCTTTTTGTGCCGAAAAATATGCTATGGTAATTGCGCAGCTAAGGGAATTTTCATCATTATAAGACAATACAGAGGTATTTGCTCTATGGACTTCATCAATCCGTTTTGCTACCATATCACTATTCCCGGCAAGCGTTGCATCCAGCAAATCTTCCGATTCTTGCAATACTTTGGCGATAATTCCCCATCCTCCATCCTCAATTGCATTCTTAAATTCATCTGCAACTTCCTGATTCGGAATAAAAACCTCCCTCTTTTCGGAATCAAATGCCAGGTATCCCAAATGCACCAATAACGTCATTACATCATCTTTACTGTTGATATTGGTCATGTCATTCTGAAATTTACGAGTGGAAATTCTGCACCTTCCACCACCAAGCATCGAAATGACTGCATCCTTTAATCCGCCATAATTCCTGTTAATGTAAGTCTTTAAGCTCTCGTAAGTTTCTGTCTCTGTCCAGTAAGTAGCAAATTCTTCATTTTTAATTGCTTCAATCACAGAGTTAGGACTGTAAACAGACTGCATCTTGCTGAAAGAATAGCCATCATACCACTTCTTCATTTCCTCAAAATCCATGCCTGATTCTTCGCAAAGATTCCTGACTTCTGCTTCCGTAAAGCCTACATATTCAGCCAGCTTCTTAGGCTGAATCATGGTATATTCTCTGAAATCAGTCAGCGCTGACTGGGTTCCGTATTTTTTTATGGGAAGAATACCGGTCATATAGGCGGCTTCTATCATTTTATCTGTCTGGCTGCTCTTAAATAATCCCCGAAGTAACTGAATATATTCTTTCTGTAAATCTATGTCGTCTTTGGCTTCTCTGAATAAAGCATCCCATTCATCTATAATGATAATAAATTTCTGTCCTGTTGCCTCATTAACGTTAGACAGTGCAATTGGAAGCGAATTTCTCTCTTCTTTCATAGCTGAAAAAGCTTCCCGTAACTCTGCAATAACTTCTTTCTGGATATATTTAACAAGATCTTTTTTACTTTCTACTGTAGAAATAAACCAGGTAATATCCAGGTAAATCACATTGTAATGGTTCAGATATTGTGCAAATAAATCTGTCTTGGCAATCTTCAGATCCTGAAATAATTCTCTCGAGTCACAGCTCTTATCATAATAAGCACACAACATTTTAGCCGCAAAGGATTTTCCGAATCGTCTCGGGCGACTGACACAAATCAATTTATCTGCTGTACCAAGTTTTTCGTTCACATAGGAAATTAATTCAGATTTATCGACATACAAGCCTTTTCTTATCGCCTTAAAACCTGCATTGCCCAAATTCAGATATCTGCCCATTCTATGGATGCTCCTTTCCAAATAGTACACCTACACGATATTAGTGTACCATAGTGAATTTAAATTATCAACTTAAGAATAAAATTAAGCCCTGCCGGACATTGTTATCAGCCCGGCAGGGCTTTTCAAGCTAATTCCTTACTTCTTCTCCAATTCAGCCACCCATGCATGCTCAGGATCCATTGATCGGTTGAATCCCTGATAATCTCCGGCCATGAGCCACAGGAAATAGGTAGAATAACCCGGCGTACTTACGGTGGCATGATAGCCGTAAGGGAACTCTACCAGTTCATCATTCCGTACACGGTATGCTTCATCCACAGAACCATCTGAAGTATACAGGCACTGTACTGCAAAACCCTGCTCAGGCTCAAAGAGGAAGTAATAGATTTCCTCTGCGACACACTCGTTGGGCATGTCATTTACATCATGCTTATGAGGCGGGAATCCTGCCCAGTTGCCGGGTGTTACATAACATTCGCCGATGGTCAGTACCTTTGCATTGGAATTGCCGTCAATTAAGAAACTGGTCTCCCTTTCCCAGGGCTGGATGCCCAGAGTCTTAAGTACAGCATGGTCCTCTAAAAGGAGCTGCGGTTTTGTCTTTTCCTTCACGGGAGCACCGCAGACTGCAATCTTGACATGACCGTTACCTTCAATGGTAAGCTTCTGTTCTATAGGCATATAGAAACAGACTGCCTTCTTATTCTCAAATACTGTTTCGCGGTTTCCGATATTTTTCCATTCCCGGTCATCAAATTTCACACTGCAGTGGCCTTCCAGAATGATAAAAGCTACCTCTTTATCCTGAGTGTCAAAATCTACGCTTTCGCCGTTTTCCAGCTCGATAATGCCAAACTCCAACTTTTTCAGCGAGCACTCCCCTATTTTACAGATGGGTGTGTATCCTGATGATTTTTTGTAACCTTTTTTGAAATTCATAATAATCTCCTTTCCGTCTTTATATAAAATTATTTATATTGAAAAAACTTCTTCGGCTGTACCTATGATTCCGTAATCTGCATACTCGAAAATCGGTGCTTTCCGGTCGGGATTAATAGCAATGATCAAGCCGGACTGTTTCATGCCGGCAATATGGTGCACCGCTCCTGAAATTCCAACTGCCAGGTAGACCGGCGGATTCACGCTCTTTCCGGTAAGCCCCACCTGCTTTTCATAAGGCATCATGTCAGCATCCACAGCCGCTCTGGAAGCAGCTGTTTCCCAATGCACCGGTCCGCCCTCATTTCTTTGAAGCAAGTATCCTTCTATGTATGGCTGCGCTCTTTTCGCTCCCCGCCCCAATGCACAGATCACATCCGCCGTATCGGGGGCTAACGTTCTGACAGTAGCCATCTGCGGTCTTGTCACGCAGGCAATCTTGGCTATGATATTTCCGGAAAAAGCCGGGCGATACATATAAAGCTGTTCTCCGTCCGTTTCCAGGGCTGTGCAGTCTGCACACAGGCCTGTCTGCAGCAAAGAGGCCACCTGAGGAGCTGTCCGCTTACTCCAGGCATCACTGCCCCAGAGAATGGCTGTCGGCTGTTCCCTTTGGGCGAGATCTGCCAGCCAGCGGACGTAAGTACTGACTTCCGGGCTGCTCTTTTGGAATCGGCCGGTCTCGTACCGCCCCTCATCCTCCCGATTCCGGCCATTATCCAGGTGACATTCCATCTCCTGCCACTGCTCATCTTCCCGGCGTATCAACGTAATGTCATCACTGACCATCTCAGCCATCTGCCTGGGTGCTTCACCCACAATCCACACCTTTTTAAGCTTTTTCCCATTCTGTGAAGATAATTGCCCGATGCGGATTCGTTCTTTCCGAAGCCCTTCCTCAATGAGCCGATCAAGCTCACACGCCTCCACAAACCGGCATTTTCGCTTCCCCTCCTCATTCTGAAAAGAAGCCAGCACCTTCGTCGGAGATCCCTTTAAACCGCAGCGATTGACATCCGCCCCCAATTCCCCGGCATCCCAACGGATAACCTCTCCTTTTTTGGAACGAATGCCCGGTAATCTCAGATAATTGATTCTTTCCACCGTGATCAAAGCCGGATAGGAAACTGTCTGCTCACCCAGGTCTCTGGTCAGGCAGGTAAGCTGCCCTTCCAGACTTTTGATTTCCATCACATTGGTAATCAAGGAAAGCCCGGCTGCCATAGCAAGAGAGGGACCGGTCTGGGCCGTATCCCCATCGATGGTCTGTCTGCCGCAGATGACAAGATCAGGTGCCAGACGTTTTACTGCAAGAGACAGCGTATAGGCAGTTGCCAGAGTATCTGCTCCTGCAAAAGCCTTATCACATAAAAGATAAGCCTGTTTTGCCCCCAGTCTGGTAAGGGAAAGCAACAGATCTGCCGTTTTCTCCGGTCCCATGGACAGCAGGATCACTTCAGCGTCCTTTATCTGCAATGCGGTTTCATATGCGCAGGCATCAAAGGGGTTCAACTCCCCACCGGCTGTCTGTTTCACACATACTACAATCTTCATTCTCAGACTCCTCATGACAATGTTATCTTATGTATCCATAACAGTTCAGACAACCCTGGACGTAGGCGCACAAATCATGCTCGCATGATTTTGCGCTTACGTATAGGGTTGTACTGAGCGCCAGATTATGAGCAAAAATAGTCGCGAAGCGACGGAGAGCGCCGCAGGCGCAATTTTGC
>JBGVLR010000117.1:0-40004 GCA_045124375.1 Acetatifactor sp. | reverse complement strand
GAGGCTCCTTCAATCAGTCCCGGAATATCTGCAATAACAAATCCCTTAGTACCATCCAGATCTACCACACCCAGATTAGGATTTAAAGTGGTAAAATGATAATTGGCAATCTTAGGGCGTGCATTTGTCACTCTGGCCAGGAAAGTAGACTTACCTACGTTGGGAAATCCTACAAGCCCTACATCAGCAATAACTTTCAGCTCCAGGATCAATTCAAGCTCCTGAGCCGGCTGACCGGGCTGTGCATATTTCGGAACCTGCATAGTACTCGTAGCATAATGCTGGTTACCGTTACCTCCCTTACCGCCTTTTAAAAGGATACAGCGTTTGTTGTCTCCCGACATATCCGTAATGACCTGGCCGCTTTCCGCTTCTTTGACAACGGTTCCGGCAGGCACCTTGATAACAATATCTTTACCGTCCTTACCACGACAGTTCTTCTTACCGCCTTCTTCACCATCCTCGGCCCGATACTTGCGGATGTGCCGAAAATCTATCAGAGTATTTAATCCTTCATCCACTTCAAAAATAACGTCACCGCCATGTCCGCCATCACCGCCGTCGGGACCGCCGTTGGGAACGTATTTTTCTCTTCTGAAGGATACATGACCATCTCCGCCTTTACCGCTTCTGACGAAGATTCTGGCTCTGTCTGCAAACATATCTTGCTCCTTTCTGCCTTTCTTTGGCCAGGCAATCATGTGCTGCACTAAACAAGCACTGATTGCGGAAAAAAGAGCTTCAAACAAGCACTGTTTGAAGCTCCTGATCGTTCGTTCTTATTTCTCTACAGGATATACGGAAGCCTGTTTCTTGTCTCTTCCTTTTCTTTCGAATCTGAGAACGCCATCAACTAATGCAAATAAAGTATCATCTCCACCGATACCTACGTTTACACCGGGATGAATCTTAGTTCCGCGCTGTCTGTACAGAATATTTCCTGCTTTCACGAACTGTCCGTCAGCTCTCTTCGCACCTAATCTCTTGGCCTCGGAATCTCTACCGTTCTTGGTAGAACCAACACCCTTTTTATGAGCGAAAAATTGAAGGTTCATATTTAACATGGTTTACACCTCCTCAAATTTAACTTTCAGATACTTAGCACCATAGTCTCGGCTCACTGTCTGTAGACCAAATACCATGGAATCCAGTAAAAATATGGACTTTTCCTGCAGATTACTCTCAAAATCACACTTGATAAAACCCGTCTCCTCATTGGTAACCAGACTCATCTTCTCACCGGCAAGCTCTTCCAACGAATTAATCGTATTCGTTACCAGAACCGAAATTGCCGCACAGACAATATCAGGCTGATTTCTTTTAGCATATTCTGCATGTCCCATACAGGTAAAACCCCTGTACTCACCATTACTGGCCTTACGAATTAAGATAGTAGTCATATCTTTGTCCTAAACAGAACGATTAAGCATTAATCTTGTCAATTTTAACCTGAGTGTATGCTTGTCTATGACCATTCTTCTTGTGGTAACCGGTTTTTCTCTTGTATTTGTATACAATAACCTTTTTACCCTTACCCTGTTCCATAACGGTAGCGGTTACAGTAGCGTTAGCTACATCAGCACCAACTTTCAGAGTATCGTCACTTACTGCGATTACCTGGTCAAAAGTAACAGTATTGCCAGCCTCTGCGTTCAGTTTCTCTACTTTGATAACATCGCCTTCAGCTACTTTGTACTGTTTTCCACCTGTTGCAATAATTGCGTACATAAGGCACCTCCTATTATAAAAACTCGCTAACTTTGGTGATGTCGCGTATTATTTCGACATGCTTCTACCTAGTTATGCGGCATACTGTGATATCTTAGCACACCTAAAGTGTCCTGTCAAGCTTTTTGAACGAAATTTTTACCAAAAAATATCACTGCTTCTCTTTCATTATGCAAAAACAGATGCAAGAAATATTTTATTGTTTCTTGCATCTGTTTTTCATGGTATTCATTTAAGATTGGGTGCAAATGTGCACTGATAACTCTCTTTATTTGCCGGATAAAATATCCTCGTTATTTCTCTTTTCAAAGTCTTCTATGTACTGAATAATCAGCTTCACAGTGCCATCTATTCCAAGCACACTACTGTTGATACATAAGTCGTAGCTGTCTGCACGGCCCCATTTCTTGGATGAATAATAATTGTAATAGCTTTGTCTCTGTTTATCTTTCTTTATAATCATCTCTTTGGCTTTGGCTTCAGATAAGTCATATTTCTGCATGATACGTTTTACCTTGCAGTCTTCATTACCATAGATAAAAAGGTGTACACAGTTCTTGTAATCAGCAAGAGCATAATCTGCGCAACGGCCAACAATAACGCATGGTTCTTCGTCTGCAATCTTCTTAATGGTATCAAACTGTGCCAAAAATACCTTATGACTGATTGGCATATCAACGAAAGATGATGCATTGTAACCAAAGGAATAAGTATCCATAACCAGATTATAGAGGAAGGAGTTAGTCGGTCTTTCATCATGATTCTGAATCATTTCTTCACAAAAACCACTTTCCTGGGCTGCACGCGTCAGCAACTCCTTGTCATAGCATTTGATTCCAAAATATTCCGCAACCTTTTCCCCAATTTCACGTCCGGCGGATCCGAACTGACGTCCAATTGTAATAATCGTATTCATACACGTACCTCTGCTTTCTGTCAAAGTATAAATGTCAATTGGTATCCATCTATCTGAATACTATTATACGTTATTTTTTTATGAAAAACAACCAAAACTTTTGAATTTTTTGCTAACTTTTTGAAAGTTTGTACAATTTCCATATAATTAGCCCAATTCTCTGGTAAATTTGCTTGTGCGTTTCTCACGCAAGAACTTTATTCGCTGCTTCTATTCCGGCCGGTGTAGCAGCCAGACCGCCAAGTGCAGTCTCACGGAAAGATACATCCATCTTATCTCCCACTTCCTTCATAGCATCTATAACCTGATCAGGAGGAATACGACTGGTAATTCCGGCCATGACCATATCCGCGCAGGAAAGTGCATTTACGGTTCCGATGACGTTGCGTTTCACACAGGGGACTTCTACAAGACCGGCTACAGGATCGCATACAAGCCCTAAAAGATTTTTCAGTGCCATGGCTGCAGCATGTGCAATCTGCTCACAGTCTCCTCCTTGTAAATGCACCAGTGCTCCGGCAGCCATTGCACTGGCAGAACCGATTTCCGCCTGGCATCCACCGGCTGCACCGCTGATATAAGCCCTTGCAGCAATCACCTGCCCTATACCAGCCGCCACATACATAGCCTCCAATATCTTCTGAGTGTTCCTTTCCCGCTTCTGAAAATAAGGCACCAGTACGGCCGGTAAGACACCGCAAGCACCTGCAGTAGGTGCTGCTACAATACGTTTCATACAGGCATTGGATTCCCCCATCTGAAGTGCACCGGCAATGCAGCCGTCTACATATTCCCCGCACAGCGATACTTCGCCTGCAGTACGCTGATATTGTTCCATCTTAGCACCATCTCCGCCTACCAGACCGCTTTTAGACTTCAGATTACTCTCATAAGTCGTAGCTGCAAGAAGCATGGCGTCCCAGGTAGCCTGCATCTTTTTCATACTGTCCTGCCTCGTCACATCACGTTCCGAGATATCCTCTTCCAGGATTACTTCCCAAAAAGGCTTTTCCTGCTCTCTGCATACCGTTATAATCTCTTGTAAAGATTCATACGCCATCCTACTATTCCTCCGTATCGATATAACTTACTTTCCAGATTCCTTTCAGCTTAGCCAGCATATCTATTGCTTCCTGTGGAATCTTCTGATCTGTTTCAATTACCATTACTGCGAATCCGCCTCTTTTATCCCGGTACAGATTCATGGTAGCGATATTTACATTCCTCTGGGACAGTGACGTAGTTACCTGTGCCACATATCCCGGCTGATCCTGATTATATACAATCAAAGTAGGCTTCTCGGCCGAGAACACGACAGAGACTCCATCCAGCTTATGAATCATGATCCGGCCGCCGCCGATAGATGCCGCCTGAATCTCCAACTGTCTTCCATTCTTTCCTACAAGTTTCAGCACTGCCGTATTAGGATGCGCATCCTTCAGAGTTTTATTAGTAAACGAAAAAGATAATCCTTTCTTATCAGCCAGTTCAAAGCTCTGCGGAATACGAATGTCATCCGGTGCCATTCCAAGCAGACCGGCAATCAGTGCCTTGTCTGTTCCATGCCCCACTCCTGTCGTTGCAAATGACCCGTGCAGCACGATATCTGCCTTCACAGGCTCATCCTCCAAAAGTCTGGATGCCACATATCCAATTCTTACAGCTCCGGCTGTATGTGAACTGCTCGGTCCTACCATCACAGGCCCCAAAATGTCAAACAAATTCATAATCCGATCCCTTCCCTTCCAACGCAGGCTATATCTGACAGTATTTTACTACATCCCACCATTTTATACAATCTATAATTTTTAGACATACTAACAGCCGCTATTTTGACTTTCATCCTCAAAACACAACGTGTTTGAAGCGCGAAGCGCTGAGTTTTGTGTCTTGAGGATGGACTTTTGTCAAAATAACCGGCTGCCAAAATATCTTATGTCACTGTGATCGCATCCGGAAGCCAGATGTGGCATCCCAACATGCGCGTCACTTTGCATCAAACTTCAGTAACCTAAACTTATGCAGCTTTCTTAGCCTTGTTAGCTTTCTCAGCTGCGATCAGAACCTTACCGCCTTCAATTACCAGAATGACAGCCAGAACAACGATAGGAACGATGATCACACACTGCAGACCTTCTTTGTAGATAACGCCTGTGCCGGCAATCAGCTTAGCAACGTTATTCTTGAAGCTCAGTACCAGTGAAGATACAGTAGCAAGAAGCATGAAGATCATAGGGAAATACAACATCTTGTTGTTTTTACCCTTCTTAGCCAGGTATACTGCGATAGCCAGGAATGCAGGTACAGCAACCAACTGGTTACAAGCACCGAACAGAGGCCAGATGTTAGCATATCCTGCAAGACACAGAATCGCACCACATACAGCAGTAATAATGGTTGATACATACATATTGCTCAGAATGTTCTTATTCTCACCCTTGCCTGCAAACAGCTCCTGGAACATGAAACGTCCAAGTCTGGTAGCAGTATCGAGACTGGTCAGACAGAATGCTGATACAGCCAGAGCGATAATGGTAAAGGTAGCACTTACAGCACTCTCAGAGAATCCCATAACTGCAAAGAAGTTAGAGATAGCAGTTGCGAATACCAGTGTAGGAGAAGCAAGTCCGGTGCTTCCAATAGAACCATCAGCAGAAAGAACGCCTACAGCGATCAGGGAAATTACTGCCAGTACGCATTCAATCAGCATTGCACCGTAACCGATAGGAAGTGCTTCTGCTTCATTGTCCAGCTGTTTGGAAGTTGTACCGGAACCAATCAGAGAGTGGAAACCGGATACAGCACCACATGCAACAGTAATGAACAGTACAGGGAACAGATAGTTGCTGCCAACCTTGAAACCAACAAATGCAGGAGTCTGGAAAGTGATAGATGCAGGGTTAGCAATACCGGCACCGATGATACCGATAACAGCAGCACCGATCATGAAGTAAAGCAGGAAACTGCTCAGGTAATCTCTGGGCTGTAACAGAATCCAAACAGGTGTTACAGACGCAATGATTATGTACAAAAATACAAATCCCAGCCAGAAGTTCTTAGGCAGGTTGATCGGGCAGAACAGACCGATTACTACGCATGTAGCAAGCAGAATAACGCCTACGATAGTAGATACAACTACATTAGCATTCTTTCTGTATACGAAGAAACCAAATCCGATAGCCAGAGGAATGAACAGAATGGAAGCCATAGCTACGCTACCATTGGAAGTACCTGCTACAGGGCCGGGGAAGATACCGGTTACACCTTCTGCAGTAATAGTAAAGGAACTTGCAACGATATCTGCAAAAGCTGCAACTACAAGGATAAGTACCAGCCATGCAAATACAGTGAAGAGAATTTTACACTTGTGTCCAATATTCTCCTCAATAACTTCACCAAGAGATTTACCCTTGTGACGGATGGATACGAAGATAGAACCGAAGTCCTGAACGGCACCGAAGAAGATACCGCCTACAACGATCCATAAAAATACAGGAACCCAGCCGAAGAAAGCGGCCTGGATAGGTCCATTGATAGGACCGGCACCTGCGATAGATGAGAAATGATGACCCATCAGAACCGGAGCTTTTGACGGAACATAGTCAACACCGTCTTCTATCTCGTGAGCAGGTGTAACGTTTTTGGGATCAATGCCCCACTGTTTTGCCAGCCATCTACCATATGTAAGATATGCACCGACAAAAATGGCAATTGCCAAAAGGATTAATAAAATTGCATTCACACTTTTTCCCTCCTAATCGTATTATGATATGTGAAAATGCTCCTTGCACGCCTTGCGGCATGCATGCAGTATAACTGCCTTACTTTATTCCTGCATGTAACAAGTAACTCCCTGCTTCTTACACACAGCATCAAAACCATCGCGGCCTTCATCTACTTCCCGGAATACTTCCCGGAACAGCTTTCGGCTGCTCTTAATATCAGGGCTTGCCACTACTTCACGATCTTCCATGGTGGCTGCGATAATACGCCCTCTGCAATAGCCTCGCATATTGAACTGATATCCTTTGTCAAAACGGAACTTCCCGATTCGTTTAGCAGCTTCTTTCGATAAAGGCTTCTGCCCCAGCATGACTATCGTCAGAAGACTGGACATATGATTCTTCTCAGGAAGACTTTCTCCCTTTCTCACAAGGATAGTTTCCATATCATTGCGTATAATGTCTTCTGCTTCCTTAATATCATCTACTGTAATCTCCTCTTTTTCCCAGAAAAGGATATGTTCATAGGAATCTGCAGACCACATGTTGGCTTCCTGTACCAGAATATACTTTTCATTATGAGAAAAAAAATACCCATAAGCCGGGTATTGTCTCGCGCCTATGCGAAAAGGTTTATATATGTTAAACGTATTAGAGTACTTCAGGAGCAGCCTGTCAAGATAAGTTGCTGTATTCATGATTACCTCTGTCTAAATTGTGTGAAGCTGTCGCAACCACAAATTTTGTCACTTTAATGTACTAAAATAAATGTACCACATTTTGTATAAAATTGCCTTAGTACATTAGTACTAGATTATGATAAAATTTCCAATAAATGTTTAAAATATTCCGGCAACGGAGCGTCAATCTCAACATATTCACCGGTTGTCGGATGCTGAAAGCCCAAAATCTTGGCATGTAAGGTCTGACCTGTCAGATGAAACGGATTTTTCCTGTTGGAATACACATCATCTCCAAGAAGCGGATGACCGATGCTTGCCATGTGTACACGTATCTGATGCGTACGTCCTGTTTCCAGTCTGCATTCGATATAAGTATATTCTGAAAATCGCTCCAACACTTTATAATGCGTCACAGCATTCTTGCCATTTTTCTCATTGACTGCCATTTTCTTACGATCTGTCGGATGTCTGCCGATGGGCTTATTCACAGTACCTTCATCTTCTTTCAGGACACCGTGGCAGATTGCATGATAACGTCTTGTGATAGAATGATCTTTTAGCTGCTCTGCAATGCAATTATGGGCCTTATCATTCTTACACGCAATAACAGAACCGGTAGTATCCATATCAATCCTGTGAACGATGCCGGGGCGCATGACTCCATTGATGCCGGAAAGTTCACTTCCGCAATGATACATCAGCGCGTTCACCATGGTGCCGCTGTAATGACCGGCTGCCGGGTGTACAACCATCCCCTTGGGTTTATTAACCACAATGACATCTTTATCTTCATATAAAATGTCCAATGGGATATCTTCCGGTTCAATATCCGGCTCTACAGATTCAGGCAGACAAAAAAGGACGTCATCATCTGTCTTTACGCGATAACTTCCCTTTACAGTCGTTCCATTTACCTGTACCTGACCGTCTTTAATCAATTTTTGTATAAAAGAACGTGACAAAGAATCAATAAGTATACTGATACACTTATCGATTCTTTCATCCTCCAGTTCTTCTGTTATTTGAAACCTGAATTCTTCCATATTTTAGCCTATTTGTCTGCCTTCTCCTTCTTCCCCAGAAATGCCAGATCCTCTTCCTTATATACAAAGAGTAACAGGATAAATACGCATATTGTTGCTACGACCACATAAATATCCGCCACATTGAATATAGGAAAGTTGATGAGGACAAAGGAAATAAAGTCCACAACATAATCAAGACGCAGTCTGTCAATCATATTGCCGAGTCCGCCGGAAATGATGACGGAAGCCAATATATGCAGAATCAGATACTTTTTCCCATCCGGAACACGCAGCAGAAAAAAGCAGATAGCAGCAAGGAATATCACTCCCACAGCTACTAAAAATATTTTCTGATTCTGAAGCATACCAAAAGCTGCGCCGCGATTCTCAAGATAATCCAGTTCCAGCACTCCTTTTATCAGTACAAAGGCTTCTTTTCCTTTTAAATGTGTTACTGCCAACTGTTTTGTAAACTGATCAAATGCAATTAAGATCAGAGTCAGTAATCCATCAAGAGCCAGGATCTTCTTTTTACAACTACTCATGTGCATCCTCTTCACTGAAATAAATTTCATTCACAGCAGCCAGAATTTCTTCCTCTGTCACAGAACGATCAATCATAGCTTTCCCGATTTTCTTTAACAGAATAAATTTAATCTTACCATTTTCCATCTTTTTATCGGACTTGGTGAGCTTCACAATTTCTTCCGGCTCGATGCCATCTACCGTAATCGGCAAATAGAATGGTACAAACATATCTCTGATCTCATAATATTCTTCCATACTTAAAAGCTCACGCTTCCAAGAGATATAAGCTGCAGCTACACAGCCAAGGGCTACACATTCTCCATGCAGTAATTCAAAGCCCTTAGCTTTCTCAATCGCATGACCAATCGTGTGTCCGAAATTAAGGAGTGCTCTGTCTCCCTCCTCTAAAGGATCTTTTTCAACCACCAGTTTCTTGATGATACAACTCTTCATAACCATCTCTTCCAACACATCAAGATCCCTTTCACAGATCTCATACATGTTGGAAATCAGCCATTCATAAAAAGAGCCATCTTTAATCAGGCCATGCTTCATAACCTCTGCAAAACCGGCAAAATACTGTCTGTTATCAAGTGTTTTCAGGACAGAAAGATTCATATATACAAGTTTAGGCATTTTGAAAGCGCCTACCATATTCTTATAACCGTCAAAATCCACACCTGTTTTTCCACCTATACTGCTGTCAGTCTGTGCAAGAAGTGTAGTAGGTATCTGTATATAGTCAATACCGCGCATATAAGTTGCAGCAGCATACCCTGTCACATCCCCTGTCACACCGCCGCCCAGAGCAAGCAGCATATCCTTACGTCCAAAGCTTTCTTCTATCAAAAACTTATAAAGATCCTTTACTGTATCCAGTGTCTTGGAATTCTCACCGGCCGGAAAAGCATACAGACATACTTTTTTGCATTTTCCCTCCAGAAGCTCTTTTAAGGAATCACCGTATAATTCCTTTACATTGGAATCGGTGACGATGCAAAGACATTTATCAGCAGCTCCCAGTTCTGCCAGTTCTTCTGTCAATTCTTCAAAAGCTTTGCTGAATACAATATCATAACATGGTTTTTTGTTAAAAAGTATTGGTAATCTCTGTGCCATTTTCTGCTGTAATCCTTTCTGCCTTCTTCTACATTCCGCTGTCTATGGGACCTTCAAAATTTCCGTTCAGAATATCCTGAAAATCTCCGGAAATATCCACAGATGACGGTGTGATAATAAATATGTAGTTGGAAATCTTCTGCAGATTACCTGAAATTGCAAAGCAGGATCCAGAAGTAAAGTCGATGATTCTCTGCGCCACATCCACATCCAGTCCCTCCAGATTCAGAACTACAGTACGATTAGACAGTAATGTCTCAGTGATCTCCCTTGCCTCTTCCACACTGGAAGGTTTTATCACACATACTTCCATACCGGAACTTCCCTGTACTTTTCTGGTAACCGGCTGACGCATGGGAGTGATTTTGGGCTGTGCAGACTTCTTAGGCGCACGTTCTTCATAATCGTCCATTTCTCTTATCTTTGAAGATGCTTTTTTCTTTGGAGCAGGCTCTTCTTCGTATTCATCTTCTTCATCATAATAATCGTCATCATAATATTCATCATCGTTGTCGTTCAGTTTCATGACATTCAACAGCTTGTCCATCATACTCATCGCTTAAATCTCCTCTTTCCATATGAAAATTCAATACCGTTTAAACAGCACTGTAATTTCTCTCTCCAAATATGCCCGTCCCCACACGGACAAGTGTGGCGCCTTCTTCAACAGCCACTTCATAATCTCCGGTCATTCCCATGGATAAAACGTGCATAGAAACATTATCAATGTTTTTGTCGTTTATGTCAACTGCTAATTGTCTAAGTTTTGAAAAATATTTTCTGTTTTCTTCAGGATTCTCTACAAAAGGCGCAATTGTCATAAGTCCTTTGATACAGATCCCCGGCAATACGGCAATCTGCTCTACTAATTGAATTGCTTCGTCCGTAGTACTTCCAAATTTTGTCTCTTCTCCTGCTATATTTACTTCTATCAGGATGTTGACAGTGAGATTCCTCTTTACAGCCTCCTTGCTGATTTCTTCAGCCAGACGTAAGGAGTCTACACTATGAATCAGACAGACTTTGTCAACGATATATTTTACTTTGTTGCGCTGCAGGTGCCCTATCATATGCCATCGGATATCTTTAGGCAATGCTTCAGCCTTTTCCACCAACTCCTGTACCTTATTTTCTCCAAAATCCCTTACTCCAAATCCATAGGCTTCCTTTAAATCAGGTATGGGCTTTGTCTTGCTTACTGCAATTAAAGTGACTTCTTTACTGTCTCGTCCCATTCTGTCACAGGCCTCTGTAATCCGTTCCTTTACCTGTTCAATATTTTCACAAATCATGATCATTCCTTCTTTCTGCAGTGTTCGTTATTTTTTCATAAATTACTCATATATAAACTGGTCTGCATCAACGGTATCAGCATTTAAAACAATATTATCATATACATTCAGTCCGTATCTTGTATTAGACTGGACTATGGCATATTCTTCATTTTGTGCAAGGACATTGATTTCACGGAAATCTGCATATCCCTTATTCATATTGTAAACACCGATCAGAGTGGCACTCTTGCTGACTGTAAAGCTATCCTGCGAATCTCGTTTTAACAAAATATCTCCTCTGCCCAATACATCTATATCAAAATAATATTCCTTACTTTCTTCATCGTAAGAATAAATCTCAAGATCTACAACCTCACTGGATATAGTACCATCCTCTAGATAAGTCTGTCTGATCACTGTACATTCCGAACTGCCGTCTTCTACAAGCACAAATTCTTCCGGTACCAGGAAAAATTCGCGCTCTGCAATAGAAGAATTAGGGATCTTCAGCCCTGTTTCTTCATCTAAGATCAATTCTATCTCCAAAAAGCGCTCAGAAACAAACGTCACCATAGAATTGGTAAAGCTGAGCTGTGCATAAGTATTGCCGTCACTGTTTTGCAGAAGTTTCACGGCTCCCCAGGATTCGTACTGATTCTTTAAAAATCTGACTTTCACGTATCCTTCTTCTTCCAACATGGCTCCATACGCTTCATCCACCGGAATCACAATACTCCAATTTTCATTGGTTGATAACTTATATGCAGGATCTCCTACCGCCGCCAGTGTAGTACCGAGAAGCTGCGTCTTACGGTAAACATCCTCTTCGCTGTCATTCTCTTCTCCATCTTCATTCTGCGATTCATCCTCACTGTTGTCACCATAAACTACTTTTTTTTCAAAAATATCTGCTGTCACCTGGTCTGCTGTGAGACTTTCATAGCCATCTGTCCAATAAGAAACGATTCCTGTTCCCTGAGCATAACAGGATTTGATAGTGCCTACAAAATCAGTGCCGCTTTTATCCAGATTTTCCAACATATCAGCATTTGCAAGCCTGAGCACAGTCCCCTGTATAGAATATTTGAAATCATATGCTGTGCCAAAATTATGCGGATCAAAACCATGCATAAAGTTCACGATTTCATTGCGAAACTCCGCAAGTTCTTCACTGCTCAAACTATTCTGTCCAAGGTGGATGCTTTCCATATATTCATTCAGACGTCCCGTTTCATCAACTGTATAGACAAGGTCTCCGTTAGCAACACGTTCCCCTTCTCTCACATAATAGTTAAGATAACCGGCATTCTGGGTTGTCACAACAACTTCCTCTCTAAGGGCAATGCCACGAAACAGTGTATTTACAGACAAGGAACCTTCTTTCACCTCATATGGCTTCGGCGGACTATACTGAAAATAATTTACAACAAAATAAGCTACGTAAATAAATACGGCGCTGAAAATTATCATTCCGATATTCAGATTAAGGGGTTTTCTGTATTTCTTAATCTTTCCCGTGGAACTGCCCGAGCCTTTTCTGGAATTTGTATTGTTCCGGTAACCGGAACGGTTTCTTCCTTCTGTATAGTAACGGTCACTCGAACGGTTTCTTCCTTGCGTACTATAACGGTCATTCGAACGGTTTCTGTTGCTTGCGCTGTTTAGATTGTCCGAGTTGTATCTATCACTCGTGTTGCTTCTATTATACGAGTTGCTTCTATTACTTGCACCGCTCCGGCTATTTCTGCCTGTCCTTTCCTGCGCCAAAGTTACCTGCCTCCCTGTTCTTTACTTGAAAAAGCCCCGGGAAGCATCCGAGGCTTTTATCTTCATGAATTAAATCAGAGCTGTTACTTATAAAGAAATCAAAATCTTCTCTTTCATAGCTTCCGGAAGATCCTGCTCATCCATGGATACGCTCAGTACAAAGTCTACATGGAAAGCTGTGCTCAATTTCTCCAGCTTCTCAATTGTAGCTGTGATATCAGCACCTTCCAGACAAGCAATCTTTAAGAAACTGTCGAAGTACATCTGCTGAAGATCATGATCCTGAGAAATGATACCACTGATGAATCCTACAAACTCATCACTGTTCTCTACCATATAATCAGCTACATTGATCAGACGTACTTTATTATTCAGTTCGAACATATGCTTGGTACTCTTATCCAGATATGCAATATTTCCTTCTACAGTCTTAATTTCACTGTTTACTTTATCCAATAACTGTTTGGTCTTTCCTTTTCCTTTATTGCCTACAATTAATTGAACCATGGGTAACCCTCCTGCTGTAAAATTGATATGTAATAATTCGGCAGATATATCTACTGCCTATCTGTTACTATTATAGTATATATACCGCCAAAAAACAACCATTATTTGTGGATTTCGTCTAATAAATCTATCATTTCACTATACAGTACATCACTGGACTCTGATCTTAAGATGATAGAAATATATGGTGCTGCGGTCACATCACGTGACAAAAGCATTAGACAGTGCCCTGCAGCATTGGTCGTTCCTGTCTTTCCTCCAATTACTGTCACCTGATCAGGCGCAGTAAAATCACCGCGGAAAAATCTGTTAGTACTCTTGATGCTCAGTTTCTTCTCCGCTCCGTTTTTATCATAAAAAGTAGTCTGATACTCCGTCATATGGATAATTTCCTGAATGAAATCATACCGAATTGCTTCGTTAAATATCAGATACAAATCATATACCGTAGTATAATGATTCTCATCCGTCAGCCCATGAGGATTAGCAAAATTAGTATTGGTAGCACCTAATGCTTTCGCTTCATCATTCATCAGCTGTACAAACGCATCTACACTCCCCCCAATGTTATCAGCAATCAACATTGCAACATCATTGGCAGAATAGATCAGCAATATATGCAAAGCTTGATTCAGGGTCATAGTATCCCCTGCTTTCAAACCACATAACTGAGCTCCTGACTCCGTAATATTCACTGCGGATGTAGCTGTCAGTACCTGATCTGTAGATCCATACTTCAGAGCCACAAGTGCCGTCATGATTTTAGTCAGACTTGCAGGATACAACCGACTATGTACATTCTTGGCATATAAGACTTCGTTGTTATTCACATCAGCCAGAATTGCTGCTCCGGCCTTTGACATATCAACTGCTTCATCATCAGTTACATCTTCCGTAACCACACACAGATCAGAAGCAAAACTGTCAGCCACGCCCGGTTTCTCACGAAAGATCACATTATAGCTGGAAATCTGAGAATCAGCTTCATATGGGATCTCATAAACAGTATTGCCGCATCCTGTCATGGATGATATCATCAGAATCATTCCCAAAACGGATACTATGCACCGCCTGGCGCCGCCGCTTACCTTAACTATCTTTCTATCTGTACATTTCACGCCACTCAAGGTCTCCTCTGTCTAAGGACTTGATCAACAGTTCCGCACTTGCCAAATTGGTAGCCAAAGGGATATTGTACATATCACAAAGCTTTACCACATTGTTCACATCCGGCTCGTGCGACTTGGTAGTAAGAGGATCTCTTAAGAAAATTACCAGGTCAATCTGATTATGTTCAATCTGCGCGCCAATCTGCTGTACACCACCCAGATGACCAGCCAGATATTTGTGAATATTCAGGTTAGTCACTTCTTCGATCAGTCGTCCTGTTGTCCCGGTAGCATACAAGTCATTCTTACTCAGAATTCCTCTGTATGCAATGCAGAAGTTCTGCATCAGTTTCTTCTTAGCATCATGTGCAATCAGTGCAATGTTCATAATTATACCCTCTCTATCTGAAATTTATAATTCCCTTTATCTTCTGGCCTGCAGCCGCACATTCAGTACAAATCCCATACCGATGCACAGACTCCACAGGGATGTCAGTCCATAACTGACAAATGGTAATGGCAGCCCCGTATTGGGAACCAGGAATGTAGTAACTCCGATATTGATAAATCCCTGAAAAGCTACTAATCCTCCCATTCCAGCAGCTATTATGGTACCTGCCGTGTCCTTAGCCTTTCTTGCCACAGATGCACATTCCAGTGCAATTCCAAAGAGCAGCAAGATAACTGTCACGCTTCCTTTAAATCCGAATTCTTCTCCGATGACCGCAAAGATAAAATCCGTCTGAGGCTCGGATATAAAGTTACCATTTTTTACAGAGGTTATCTCGTTATTCTTATAGCCTTTCCCGTCTAACTGTCCGGAACCGATAGCCATTACTGAATTCAGCTGCTGATAAGCTTCTTCATTAGCATACTCATCCGGATAGAAAAATGCCATGATTCGTGTAGACTGATAGCCTTTCATAAGCTTTTCGTTTACAAAATTCGCTTCAGGCGAAATAGCAAGATAAACTACTATCACAACTGCCGGTACGGCCACAGCCAGAATACTGAATACCAGTTTATAACTGATACCTCCTGCAAACATAACAACACAGAATATCACCAAAACCACAATACTGGTAGATAAGTCCGGCTGTTTGGCAATCATTACCCAGGGAACCAATACAAGCAGGATACATGCAGCAATAATCTTGAATGTATTAATCTTCTCCCTATGTAACATAATAAACTGTGCGAAGAATAAAATCAATATAATTTTTGCAGTTTCTGACGGTTGAAAGCGAAAACTTCCGATTTCTATCCATCTTTGGGCACCAAGCCTACCCTCATCTCCTGCAACAATTACAAATAATAAAAGTATCAAATTTGCACCATACATAGGCCAATATAGCTTCAAAATCCATGTATAATCGAAAAATGCCAGAAACAGCATGATCAGTATTCCAATGACAACCCCAACGATCTGCTTATTCTGAAGAGAGGGCTCAGCACTTCCTATTGCCAGGCACCCTATGACGGAAAGGGCGATGATCATCAATATTAACTTGAAATCAAAATCACGTAATCTATAGTTTTTTAACATAGTTTCCTTTCTTTCATGCCACAGAATGCCCGGTTAAAGGCCTTTACTGATACAGGCCATGTATTTGTGCATCAATACATGCATTACTTATGTAAATCAAGGATCGGGATATTCGCATATAATGTGGGATTCTTAATTCCCCGAGCTCCCTTTCCTTTTGCATTGATCTGTATTTCCATATTTGCGGCATCTATCTTCATGTATTTAGATATTACTTTAGCAATATCTACTTTAATCAGCTCTATCATCTCAGGGGAGCAATTCACTCTGTCCGATATCAATAAAATCTTTAATCTATCCCTGGCTGTCTCGCGAGAGCTTTTCCTACGAAAGAAGTTTCTCATATCTGCCCTCCTATGCCTTGTGGAAGATACCGGTTACTCTGGTCCAGAAAGATATGCTCTTATCCAGGTTGGGAAAAGGAACTTCTTCTCCCCGTATCCTACGCACAATATTAGCATAAGCTTTTCCAGCCGGACAGTCATTTCCAACTAACGGCTCTCCCTGATTGGTGGCTATAACAACATTCTCGTCATCGGGTACGATTCCAAGTAACGGCACTGCCAGTATATCCACTACATCAGCAGCAGACATCATGTCTCCTCTTTTTACCATGTCCATTCTCAAACGATTGATGATCAAGTCCATCTGTTTGAAACCATTGGCCTCCAGAAGGCCGATAATACGGTCGGCATCCCTGATAGCTGATACCTCCGGTGTAGTGACTACCAGTGCCCTGTCTGCACCGGCTATGGCATTCTGGAATCCCTGTTCAATTCCTGCCGGACAATCTAGCAGAACATAATCGAACTGTTCTCTCAGATGTTCTATGACTTTGACCATCTGTCCCGGTGATACTGCGGATTTATCTCTGGTCTGGGCAGAGGGCATCAGGTAAAGGCCCGGATTTCGTTTATCCCGGATAAGAGCCTGCTTTACACGACAGCTTCCCTCTACTACATCTACAAGATTATAGACAATTCTGTTCTCCAGTCCCATGACCACATCCAAATTGCGCAGTCCGATATCGGTATCGATCAGACATACTTTCTTCCCAAGTTTGGCAAGACCTGTTCCTACGTTTGCGGTTGTGGTGGTCTTTCCCACACCGCCTTTTCCTGACGTGACGACAATTACTTCGGAATTACTCATTCCCTATCCTCCATTTCCACCGTTTCCCGGTCCTATCAGTAATCTATCGTCCTGCCTTCAGACTATCTGAAGCCTTCAAGCAAATCTTTCGTAAGAGCATCAAACATGATTCTTTCGTTTTTTACATATGCAATTTTCGGTTGTACTTTGGGGCGCATGCCCCATTTTTTCTGCCTTGCAGCAGTTTTATATTTGAAATCGCCGATTTTTAATTTTTCCGGCTCCATTTCAAGCGCTACTACTGTATGTCCTTCCTCTCCGGCCGCTCCGGCATATGCCTCACCGTAGAGTCCTCCAAGGACTATGATGTTACCACGTGAAATCACTTTGCAACCGGGATATACATCTCCCAAAATTACAATACTGGTCTCTGTCTCAAGTACTTCCTTATTTCTCAGACTCCCTTTGTAGAACTGTCCGTCAGAGCTTCCGATCAGACGCTTTCTGGATTGTCTGATAGCTCTCAGATAAAGCTTGTCCGTTTCCTCATCTTTTCCAACAATACAGATAATCTCAATATCGCTGTTTTCATGAATAGTATCCAGAATCTCTATCTCTTCCTCTTTGGTAAGGCTTCTTCCCTCAAAAGACAATGCTACCTTTGCCTCTCCGAAGAAATTTCTGGCTCCGGATAGTTTCAAGGCAAGCTCTTCCAAGATTACATGAAAAGGCACATCATCTTTGAGTATCATGGTAATTCCATTATGATAGCTTTTTATTACCACAGCTTCCTTCACAAGCAGCCTCTCCTTTCAGTTCTCTATTTTAGAATTCATTGATTGTAACACCTTCATTATCCATATCAGCAGTGCCGGTCAGAATATCTTCCTCTGCTGCAAGCCCATAATAATATTTGATGATCTCTCTTGCTACCTGAGCCGCATAGTCAGATGAATATCCGAAAGGAATACGTACTGCAAACGCAATTTCAGGCTCCTCATAAGGCGCATAACCTACAAACAATGCATGGTTGGAACGAGATTTGATCTGTTCTGCAGTACCGGTTTTACCTGCCACGTTTACTGCCAGATCATTAAAATAAGATTTGCCCTGTACTACCTTGCGCATTCCAAGCTGGATTGCATTCCAATACTCTATGGGCATGTCCACTTTATTTCTGATATCCGGCTCGTACTCTATCAAAGTAGAACCTTCGGAATCCGTCACTTTATCTAAAAGTGTCAAATTATAACATGTACCGTTATTTGCCACAGTTGTTACATATCTGGCAATGCCAACTGTAGTATAGCTTCCGCTTCCTTGTCCGATAGCAGAACGGACAGGGTCGATATCTGATACGTCCGGGCTGTATTCTTCTACTTCGACTCCGGATTTTTCTGTCAGTCCGAACAGATCTGCATATTTTGCAAGAGTATCCAGTCCTGTCTGAACATTGTATTCACCATTGACCAGTGAAAGCCTGTAACCCACATCGTAAAAGAACACATTACAGGAATTCTGAATGGCACCAGTTACGTCAAGACTGCCGTGTCCCCAGGTCTTCCAACATTTCGGTCCGTTTTCAATTGTATTAAATACACCCGTACAGTTGGTCTTGGATGTAAGACTGATGATACCTTCACATAATCCGGCAGCAGCAGAGACCATTTTAAAAGTTGAACCCGGCGCTGCTTTATACTGGGTCGCATAATTCAGGCTGGGACTTGATTTATCAGTCATCAGCTTAGCCCAATATTTTGCATCAATGGTATTGGCCAGTTTGTTGTTGTCGTATCCGGGATACGTTACCATAGCCAGGACATCTCCTGTTTTGACATCAGTAATAACTACTGCTCCGTTACAGGGATCCAGTGCCAGCTGTGCAGGCGTAATTTCCAGATTGGTAATACGATTCATCATAAACTGATAAGCTGTTAATGTACCGTTGTAAAGTTTTCCTTCCTCTTCTACCGGGAAATCTGCCGCATCTTGTTCACAGATCAGCATACAGATGTCTTTTCCCGTTATCACATCATTTAACAACATATATTTATACAGCTTCTTCTGAAATTCCTGGTTTCCGTCAATCATCTCAATGATATAATCCACAATCTGTTCGAAAGTGGCATCGGAATCAATATATTTATCTTCCAGATTCAGTTTGCTGACATCTACCCAGCTTTTTCCGATACAATAGTTCAGGTATTCACTCAGACTGATGACTTCCTCCTTGGTCCAGGCAAGATAAGTTTCATCTTCCTTATCTACTTTATCAGAGTCAACTACGCCATTGGAATAGAGCAGTGACATGATATTGCTCTGATATACCTTATACTCTTTGGACAGCTTGTTATAAGGTGTCCTGGTCTCCAAAAGTTCTGTCCGCAGCTTATCATATACGCCGTCCCGATAGCTCTGGTATTTAGCATATACTTCTTTCTCTTTCTCGCCGGCATCGTCATCATCAAAATGGCCGATATCTACTACACTGTTGTTGATGATTGCAAAATATACATCATAAATAGGTATTTTTATATCTTTATTACTGGATCCCTCCGAAGCATTATATTCCTTTATGTTGACAATCTTATCTGCAAGGATCCCCGCAATTCCCTGTTCCAGAATCTGGTAAGATGCGATCTGCAGTTCGGAATCTATGGTCAGCCACACATCATCACCGGCTTCCGGTTCTGTCCTTTCTTTTACCATAAGTGTCTTTCCAAGATTATCTACTACCAGTTTCTCACTGCCTTTAGTTCCCTGGAGCGTACTTTCCATGTATGCTTCGATTCCGCTTTTTCCTACTACGTCATTGACTGTATAGCGCTGTGGATCACCGCCGTTTTCTTCTTCCTGGGCATTCAGTTCCGTCAGTTCATCGGAGGAAATCTTACCTGTATATCCTAAAAGCTGAGCGAAATATTCACTTTCATGGTATCTTCTTGCCGTGTCCTCTTCGATCGTGACACCTTCCAGCTGATCCATATTCTCCATGATAACAGCCACTGTCTCCTCACTGACATCTCTGGCGACGGTGGTCCCCACATATTTACGGAAAGAAGTCAGCTTCATATTATAGCGAATAGTCACCATCTTCAAAAGCTCTTCCTTTGTATAACCTTTTCCGACGATAAACTGACTGCTGGTATCACCTTCAATTTCATAATCACCGATCCGAAAGCATCCTGAGCCCTTTCCGCCCAGGTATTCAATCACTTCATCTGCAGTCGCATTACGCTCATTTTCTTCAAGATCATCAATATAGGTTTCTCCATAAAGGTCTGCCAGAAAACGAAGCCTCTTAGTACCCTCAACATTGAATGCAAATTCACCGTTTTCGTCAATTATGATATTAAAGTCGGTAATCACACTGTCACCGTTTTTCTCAATCATCTTAATCAATTTATAAATATTTTCATTCAGCTTTTTATTCTTGGTTGCCGTACTCATTCCGGATTCATAGACATCCTCTATTTTCACCGAATATGCCAGCTCATTGTCCGCAAGAACTACGCCGTTGCGATCCAATATTCTTCCTCTGGTGCTGGAAATCGTTCTCGTCTTCTCGGTCTTTAAAACAAACTCATCCAGATACTGTTGCCCATTGACAATCTGCAGGTCAAAGCAGCGATATATCAGGATGCCGCCCAGAATCAGGAAAACCACCGTCAGGACTGTAATTCTGCTGGTCAAAATATTCAGAATACGTTCTCTCAGTTCATCAAACAAATTTTTGTTCGCTCCTTCTCTCTCTCAATTCCAGCCTCTCATTGATTTTCAGTATCAAGGGATACAAAATAATAGTTACCATAATGGTATATACTGCTTCCGGCAGAATGACCCCTTTGAAATAATAGGGGAAGTCAAACTTACCGCGCAGAAGAAACTGCAACACATAGCAGACAACTCCATAGGTCAAATCGCTGACTACGATCAGTGCTATCGGCAGTTTGATATCTTCCGGATAAAAGGTTCTGGAAAACTTTCCATTCACAAATCCGATATACATATACATCAATGCGTAAAATCCCAGAATGTCTCCGTAAAAAATATCACAGAGCAGCCCACAGAAGAATCCGATGACCAGCCCCTCCCTTTCTCCTCTCATAAATCCAAATGAGGAAGTCAGGATAATCATCAGATTAGGAATGATTCCTCCAAACGCCAGACTGCGAAACACAGTACACTGAAGGATAAAGCAAACCAGTATGATTATTGTCACTATGATTTTTCTTCTCATTCCAAAGCCTCATCTTCATTGATCTGCTGTTTCAGCTGCGTAATGACCAGAACTTCATCCAGATGCTCAAAATCCACAGCAGGTGTTATGTATCCGGATTTGGTCAGATTATTAGGGTCCTGATTCAGGGTATGAACATAGCCGATCAGGATATTAGGCAGATATTTATCGCTGATATTAGATGTCACTATCTTATCACCTTCAGCCACTTTTTCTTCACTGTCTAACAGTTGGCTGAAGCTGATAACACCATCCGCCATCAGTTTCAGATCTCCGGACACCATTAGCTTATCACCTGTAGCAAGGACAGCTCCGCTTACGTTGGAACCATCCGAAATGATGGAAGTTACCTTAGCCCAGTTAGGTCCTACAGAGGAAATCCTTCCTACAAGGCCACCGCCTGCAATGACGTTCATGTCCACACACAGACCATCGTCATAGCCTTTATCGATAGTAAAATTGGAATACCAGTTACCGGAATCCCTGCTGATGATACGTGCACCTACTTTTTCATAGTCACTGTAACGGCTGTCCAGCTCAAATAATTCTCTTAAATTATTCAGTTCATACTTTTCCTGCTGCAGGATCGTATTCTGTTCCGTAAGCTCTGCTACCTGTTCCTTGAGGCTGGCATTCTCATCTAAAAGACGTCTGATCTCCACCAATTCCTCAGAACGATTGGAAATCCATTCCCCTGCCCTGCTGATTCCCTGTTGGAAAGGTACTACTACATAACCGGCTGCCGTATTTAGGGGGCGGTCAAAAATGTCTGTTCCAAAGGTCAGAAGCATCAAAAGGCAGCAGACAATTGTCAGTACAAAGAGGAGATATTTACCAGGCAAAGTAAATCTCTCCCCTTTCCTTTTTACGATTGGGCTCATTTACTCATCCCTTCGATTGCATAAGCGACAGTTTTATAGTTATCTTCCTTAATGATCTTGGAAAGTCCGATAGCAACACTGGCGATAGGATTCTCAGACACATTTACCTTAAGACCTGTTCCAACAGCCAGACGTTCTGCCAGATGTCCCACCTGAGAGGCTCCGCCGGTAAGATAGATTCCATGACGGTAAATATCAGCTGCCAGTTCAGGAGGAGTTCTCTCCAGGATTACTTTTACATTATCTACAATAGTATTAAAATGCTCTTCCAAAGACTCGTCCACAAGTTTGGTAGGAATCTCTCTTTCCACAGGAAGCCCTGTTACGATATCTCTGCCGTAAACTACAGCACCTTTATTTTCTGTCTCCAGCTCATTCAGTGCTATCTTTACATATTCGGCAGTCTTGCCGCCGATGATCAGACTGAACTCACGGCGTACAGCTGCCCTTATAGCTTCGTCAAATTTGGATCCGCCTACTTTGATCAGACGGCTGAGTACAATACCGCCCAAAGAAAGAATAGATATCTCTGTGGTCTCGTAACCGACATTTACTACCAGCACACCCTGGGAATTCTTCACATCAATATCCATTCCCAATCCGTCTGCTACTGCTTTCTCTACTACCATGATCTTCTTGGCTTTCACATTGGCGTCACGGATCAAGTCATAGAAAGCACGCTTTTCCACTTCGGTAACATCAGTAGGTACTGCAATATAATAATCTGCCGGTTTCACATTTCCCTTCTGAAGATCTGTAATAAAATATTTGATCAAGGTCTCCATATTCTTGATATCTGCAATGACTCCGTTGGATAGCGGATAGGAAATATGAATATTTCCCGGTGCTTTTTCATACATTTCAAAAGCAGAATTACCATAGGCAAAAAGTGTGTTCTTATTCTCGATGGCAATCATGTTCTTCTCTACCATGATGCTATCTTCGTTCCTGTTATAGATTTTAATATTGTTGGTACCCAAGTCGATACCGAATGCGTTAATAGCCAAAATGACAGCTCCTTTCTATAGTAAAGCAAGTTCTTTAAAACTGGTATATTTATTATCTCCAATAATGATGTGATCAAGCAGCTCGATTCCCACCATGATCCCGATCTCCTTGACATTACGGGTCATTTCCAGATCACTTTTGCTGGGTTCGGGATCCCCACTGGGATGATTATGAACCAATATGATATTAACAGCCTTTTGCTGAAGCGCTTCCAGAAAAATTTCTCTGGGAGAGATCAGGGACATTCTGACACTTCCGCAGGACAACAATGACTCCTTCAGCACCTGCCCTTTTGTATCCAGGGATACCAGTATCACAGACTCCGTATCTTTGTGCCTAAGCTGCTCCATAAAATAGTCTGCCACGGTAACAGAATTGTTAAAGTTGATTCCTTCCTTGGCCGTAGCCCGGCTGATTCTCATGGATAACTCCGTGATACATTTCAGCTTAATCGCCTTAACTTCTCCAATTCCCTTAATCTGCATCAATTCTTCCAGCGAGATATCATAAAGTCCTAACAGCCCTTCTCTGGGTCCTTTGGCAAGATTTAAAACCTGTTCAGCAAGCTCTACAGCCGTGACTTCTTTGGTCCCCGTTCTTAAGATGATCGCCAGCAGTTCACTTTCCGTCAAATGCTGCGGTCCATACGCCAGAAATTTCTCATATGGTTTATTGGGTACGATTGCTTTTTCTTCTTTTTTCATATATGCACTCCTGTCCAAACCTTCTCTGACACTGCATATATGGCATATTACATAGCTCTTATCTGATGAACTTATAAACCAGGAGGGCTATGACCACTCCCAACACGCTTGCAATGGTAATCTGGAATTTCAGGCCGAAGGTCAGAATAATAAATCCCAGATTCAATTCAATCGGTGAACTCAGTCCGAAAGTCTGCCCGTAATTTAAGAAACTTCCGTCAAAATACGTACCGATGAATCTGCCGATCACGAAACCTATCAGCACCAGAACAACCATCGTCCAATTTACTCTTTTCAATGTACTTCCTCAACTTTCTTAAGTATTGTCTATCTGCCCGACTGCACTTCTGCAATATCGACAATGCTGCATATATGCAGTTCTATGCTTCGCTGACATCAACCCGATTATGACAGCAAACGCAACTCAGTTTGATAAACACGCTTATATAGTAACACAATTCCCAAAATCTGTACATAAAATTCATGGATTTTATTTCGCGCTTTTTCTTAATTTTTCTTTCGCTTTTTCGACATCCGCTTCTGTAATTACTTTTTTATCCAAAAGAGACTGCAGCGATTTCAGGATACCGAATCTGGCGTGCTGCCAGGTCAGACCTCCCTGGAAATAAACGGCATAGGGCGGTTTAATGGGACCGTCAGCTGAAAGTTCGATGGAGGAACCGGAGACAAAAGCTCCTGCCGCCATGATAACTTTGGAATCATATCCCGGCATATCCCAGGGTTCCGGTGTTACGTGGCTGTCTACGGGAGCTGCGGCCTGGATACCTTCACAGAAAGCGATCACTCCTTGTGGTGTTCCGAAGGTTACCGCCTGAATGATATCATGTCTGCTCTCCGTACCGTTCGGTATTACGGCAAAGTTCAGGTTCTCATAAACATTGGCAGCAAAAATTGATCCTTTCAAAGCTCCTGCTGTTACAGTCGGAGCAAGGAACAACCCCTGATAAAATTGTGTCAGGATACCGAGGGAAGCACCCACTTCCTTACCAAGGCCGGGAGAAGTCAGACGGTATGCGGCATTTTCCACACATTCCTTTTTACCTGCGATATAACCGCCGATAGGTGCCAGTCCGCCGCCGGGATTTTTGATCAAAGATCCTACTACCATATCAGCACCCACATCAGAAGGCTCGCTCAGTTCTACAAATTCACCATAACAGTTGTCTACCATGCAGATGACATCCGGCTTTCGTTCCTTGATAAATGCAATCAATTCTCCGATTCTCTTGACAGACAGGGTAGGTCTTGTCTGATATCCCTTGGAACGCTGGATAGTTACAAGACGGGTACGCTCATTGATTGCCTCTGCGATACCGTCCCAGTCAAAGCTTCCGTCTTCTTTTAAATCCACCTGTCTGTAAGTAACTCCATATTCTGCCAGAGAACCCTTGGAAGGCCTGATGCCAATGACTTCTTCCAGGGTATCATAAGGCTTACCCACAGGAGAAAGCAGTTCATCCCCCGGACGCAGATTACTCATAAGTGCCAGCGCCAGTGCGTGGGTACCGCAGGTGATCTGAGGTCTTACCAATGCATCTTCCGTGTGGAATATCGATGCATAGACCTGCTCCAACGTATCCCTTCCCAGATCATTATAACCATAACCCGTGGTTCCAAGCAGGCAGGCTTCACTTACCTGATGCTCCTGCATGGCTTTTAATACTTTTAACTGGTTGTACTCTGCATTCTGATCTATGGTTTCGAATCTCTCTTTCAGATTCTTTACAATCTCTTCCCCGTATTCAAATACTGCATTGCTGATGCCCATCCTGGCATACATATTTCGTATCTCTTCCATTCTTTTCTTATCCTTCCTGTAAAATTCCTTCACTGATGAGTCTTTCTTTCATATAAGACAGTATTTTCTTATCATCGTACAGAAATTCCTTTTTGTCAATCCAAATTACATCTTTTTCACGGCGAAACCAGGTTAACTGTCTCTTGGCAAAATGCCTCGTGTCTCGCTTTATCAGATAAACAGCTTCCTCCAGTGTAATTTCTCCCTCGAGATAGCTCAATATTTCCTTATATCCAAGTCCCTGCATGGAGACCTGCCCCTTATGGCATCCTCTTCCGCGCAAAGCTTCTACTTCTTCTACAAGACCTGCTCTCAGCATTTCATCAACTCTTAAGTCGATTCTTTCATAAAGGTGTGATCTTTCATCTGTCAGCACAAAGTAACAGGAGCGGTACGCACTCTGCTTTTCTTTCTCCTGTTCGTTATGCTCTGAAATCTTTTCTCCTGTGAGATGATGATACTCCAGCGCTCTGATAGTTCGCTTGATATTATTGGCATGAATAGCCTCTGCGGATTCAGGATCCACCTTTTTCAGCATCTTGTGGAGTGTCTCAGCTCCCTTTTCCTTTGCCAATGCTTCCAGATATGTCCTGTATTCGGTATTTTCCTCATTCTCCGTAAAATCAATATCTCTCAGTACGGCCTGAATATAAAATCCGGTACCGCCGGTCAGGATGGGGATGTGGCCTCTTTCATAGATACCTTCTATACATTCCATGCATTTCTGCTTAAAAATCACTACGTTGAAATCTTCTGTAGGTTCCAGCACATCAATTAAGTGATGCGGAACGCCCTGCATTTCCTGCGGTGTGATCTTGGCGGAGCCGATATCCATGTATTTATATACCTGCATGGAATCTGCAGAAATGATTTCTCCGTCAATCGCCTTTGCCAATTCTATGGATAATTTTGTCTTGCCTACAGCGGTAGGTCCTGTCAGTACGACAAGTGGTCTCTTTTCCATTCTGCAGTATCCTTTCTAAATTCATTAGCATCCAATCTAAACATTGTTGACTGCAATAGTCAAATTTGACCACGGCGGTCAATTTATGAAACAATCCGTTTAAACTTCTTTTCCAGTTCTGTTTGTGTCATGGAAATAATGGTAGGCCTTCCATGAGGACAGTTATAAGGATTCTCAAGTGTCAGCAGTTCATCAATCAGGGTTTCTGCTTCAGCGCGGCTCAGGCGGTTATTTCCCTTTACCGCCGCCTTGCATGACATGGATGCAATTTTCTCTTCCACAGCCTTGATATTGCTTCTGACAGCCCCCTCTGACAGTTCATCCAGCACGGACAGGAAAAGTTCTTTTTCCCCACATCCATACAGGTCCACCGGCACACTGCGGATAGCATATTCATTGCCGCCGAAAGCTTCTATTTCAAATCCTAAGGATGCAAACGTATCCTCATATTCCTTTAAAACCATTTCCTCCTGGCCGGTAAGGCTGACAATGACAGGAGGCATCAATCCCTGAGAAAGCACCTGTTTCTCATGATATTGCTTCATAAGACGTTCATATTTTACCTTCTCATGAGCAGCATGCTGGTCAATAATGAACAGTTTATCTTCAAACTGCACCAGCCAGTAGGTATTGAATACCTGACCGATAATCTGATACTTGGAACGATTCTCTGCGGTAAGCAGCTTTTCTTCAAATAGATTCAGCTGCTCCGTTTTCTGTATCCGGATGTCTGACTCATCAGCGCCGGTTTGTGTGTCAACTGAAGCATATTTGTTATCCAAAGATGTGCTGTCTATAAGCGTTACACTATTTTCAGATGATTGCCCGGCATTGTGGGCCTGCACATTTTCTCCCGGCATAGGGGCAGCCTCAACAAAGAAAATCTCCTCGTTCTCTGCTTTTAATGTTTGCTCCAATGCTTCATTCTGTTTCACTTGGGCAACGACTTCTTTCACTTTTTCCAGAACAACCGTTTTATCCGCAGTCTGTGGCCTTTTCTCTCCAAGCACGCGGCTCCATACCGGATTGTGTATCATCTCCTGCATTTTAGGCTTATCTGCCTTGTATCTGCTCTCTTCCATGACACGATACTGGCTCGTTCTTACCTTTTCAAAGGGTTCCGGTGTCTTTTCCCGTCCAGTAGGTTTCGCTTGATTTTGGGGCGCAGACTTTTTCTGGCTGTTTAAAGATGCCTCGGGAATCATTTCCCTGCCCCGCAGTGCTTCCCGCACTGCTTTGGCCAGTAGATTGCAGAAAGCAGGTCCCTCTGAAAAACGTACATCCATCTTGGTAGGATGCACATTCACATCTACTCTGGTGTGATCCATTGTAATGTGAAGCACGCAAAACGGAAACTTGTGCTGCATCAGGTATTCCTTATAGCCTTCCTCAATGGCTCTTGCCATCAGCTGGCTTCTGATAAATCTTCCATTTATATAGTATATTTCAAAATTACGATTGGAGCGAATCAGTACCGGTTTGCCGAGATAACCTTCTATCTTGATCCCATTTTCTTCATATTGAATGGGAACCAGTTGGGATGCCACATCCCTGCCGTATATCCTGTAAATGACTTCCTTTAAATCGCCGTTTCCTGAAGTATGAAATCTGAGCTGATTATTCAGCTGGAACTTAAAGGAAATATCCGGTCTGGAAAGTGCCATATGCTCCATCAGATCCGCAATATATCCGCCTTCTGTTGCCGGCTGCTTTAAAAATTTTCTTCGTACCGGCGTGTTAAAAAACAGGTTGCGCATGATAAAAGTCGTTCCGTTGGGTGCGCCAACCTCTTCAAATGACTTCTCCACAGCTCCTTCCATCACATATCTTACGCCGGTCAGAGCATCTGCCGTCTTTGTGATGACCTCTACTTTGGATACCGCGGCAATACTGGAAAGAGCCTCACCGCGAAATCCGAGACTGGAAATCCGCATCAGATCATCCGCTGTCTCAATTTTGCTGGTGGCGTGACGCAAAAATGCGGTTCTGATCTGGGAAGGTTCCATACCACTGCCATTATCGGCTATTCGCAAAAATTCGATGCCGCCGTCTTTGGCTTCTACCGTAATGGCTGTAGCACCTGCATCGATGGCATTTTCCACCAGTTCCTTTACGACACTGGAGGGCCGTTCCACCACTTCTCCGGCTGCAATTTTATCGATTGTCTCTGAATCCAGTACATGTATCTGCGCCATAACTGCTCCTTTTATCCTCTAATCCTTCTATCGCTAATCGCTGTAAACTTTTTATTCTCCAGCCTTATATCGGTTCTTTAATTTATTCTGCAGCCGGTATAAGGTATTCATGGCATCTAACGGTGTCAGCATGGTAATATTGATTTCTTCCAGCTCCTTCAGCACATCTTCATCTTTTACCGTATCAAACAGGGACATCTGTGCCAGATCCACCTCATCATATTTCGGTTGCTTCTTCCCCTTGCTTTCTCCCTTATATTCTACCTGAATACTCTGCACTTTTTCCGTAATATCGTTATCACTGAGCTGTTCTACGATCTCCTTGGCACGATCAATGACCATATCCGGCACTCCTGCCAGCTTGGCTACCTGGATACCATAACTCTTATCTGCACCGCCCCTCACGATCTTACGCAGGAACACAATATCGTCCCCGCATTCCTTGACGGCAATGCAGTAATTGTTTACATTATTCATTTTGCCTTCCAGCTCCGTCAACTCATGATAATGGGTGGCAAACAAGGTCTTTGCACCAAGCAGCTTACGGTTGCTGATATGCTCGATCACAGCCCATGCAATACTCAGTCCATCGAAGGTAGAGGTACCACGGCCGATTTCGTCCAGAATCAGCAGACTGTTGGAAGTGGCATTCCTTAAAATATTTGCCACCTCATTCATCTCTACCATGAAAGTAGACTGACCGCTTGCCAAGTCATCCGATGCGCCGACACGAGTGAAAATACGGTCCACAATGCCGATGTTAGCGCTCTTTGCCGGTACAAAGCATCCAATCTGAGCCATCAGCACAATCAATGCAGACTGACGCATATAAGTGGACTTACCCGCCATATTCGGACCTGTGATAATGGAAATACAATGCTTCCCATTATCCAGATAGGTATCATTTGCAATAAATAAATCGTTATCAATGACCTGCTCTACCACAGGATGTCTGCCTTCCTTGATATCGATGACGCCCTTTTCATTCAGCTTGGGCCGCACATAATGATTGCGCTCCGACACCAGAGAAAGAGAAGCGAAAACATCCAGTCTTGCCACAGCTTTGGCTGTCTTCTGGATACGCTCGATTTCCATGGCAATGGAGTCTCTGATCTTGCAGAACAAGTCATATTCCAGCGTATTCAGCTTGTCCTCCGCATTCAGGATCATATCCTCCAGTTCTTTCAGCTTCGGCGTGGTATAACGCTCTGCATTTGCCAGAGTCTGCTTGCGCACATAATCTTCGGGCACCATATTTTTAAAGGAATTGGTTACCTCAAAATAATAACCGAATACCTTATTGTATTTAATCTTCAGATTCTTGATACCGGTGCGTTCCCTGTCTTCCTCCTCCAGTTTGGCAAGCCACTGTTTGCCGTCTGTCTTGGCACTTCTCAGGGTATCGATATCCGGATCAAATCCGGTTTTGATCATTCCGCCTTCCCGGATGGTAATCGGCGGATCCTCTTCAATGGCCTGATCGATCAGCTGATAAATATCCTCCAGACCATCTATCTCCTGTTCAATTTCGGTCAGGGCCTCTTTCTGAAACTCCGTTAACACTTGCTTGATATGGGGCATCATTTCCAGAGAATTGCGAAATGCGATCAGGTCCCTTGGATTTGCTGTCTTATAGGTCACCTTACTTAGCAGTCGCTCCAGATCATAAATAGGATTCAGATATTCTCTGATCTCGTCTCTGGACACAGAATCTTTATTTAATTCCTCGATAGCATCCAGCCGCTTCTCCATCTGTGCCTTTTCAATCAAAGGCTGCTCCAGCCAGCTTCGGAGGGTTCTTGCTCCCATGGCTGTTTTGGTCTTATCCAGTACCCAAAGCAAGGAGCCTCGCTTCTGCTTTTCCCTCAGTGTCTCCGTCAGCTCCAGATTACGCCTGGTAGAACTGTCCAAAAGCATATATTTGCTGGTAAGATAGGGATAAATATGAGTAAAATGCTCCAACGCCGTCTTCTGTGTCTCATAGAGATACTGCAGCATAGCACCGGCAGCGATCATTCCTGTAGGGAAATCTTCAATACCCAGCCCCATCAGTGTATTTACCTTAAAATGCTTCATCAGGCATTTCTTACAGCCCTCATCATCAAAAATATGGGCTTCCAGCGCATTTACACTGATATGAAGTCTTCCGCGAAGATCGGCAATGTCCATTCCGCTTACCAGAAAAGCATCATTACAGATAATTTCAGAAGGCTCGTACTTCATCAGTTCATCCATCAGCTTCTTAGTATCGTCTACCTCTGTCAGATAAAAGTCTCCTGTCGTTACGTCTGCGATAGAGACACCGATCTTGGTAGGTGTATAAGTAACACACATCAGGAAGTTGTTCTTAGACTCCTCAAGTGACTGCATATTCAGATTGGTTCCGGGTGTGACAATGCGCACTACCTCACGTTTTACCAGTCCCTTTGCCAGCTTGGGATCTTCCACCTGTTCACAGATTGCCACCTTATAACCTTTGCTGACCAGCTTAGTCAAATATCCTTCCACCGCATGGTAAGGGACACCGCACATAGGTGCCCGTTCTTCCAGACCACAGCTTTTCCCCGTCAGGGTAATCTCCAGTTCCTTGGATGCCGTCAATGCATCATCAAAGAACATTTCATAGAAATCTCCGAGCCTGTAAAATAAAATACAGTCAGGATATTCCTGCTTGGTCTCCATATATTTCTGCATCATCGGAGTTAATTCAGCCACGTTTTTATGCTCCTGTTCTTTTGTGTATATTTTAAGTTACAACATGAAAAGCGGACACGCCGGTAAAAGCGTATCCGCATATATCATACCATAAAAATCTTCTGTTGTAAAACAAAAATGCAAGGTGCCAATGCATCGCTTCTTTGCTCTTCCTTACTTAGCACTTCTCAGCTCTTGCCAGTGCCTCATCAATGTGAGAACAGAAATTCTCTTTTCCCACCTTCTCCACAAATCCGGCCTTGTTCATAACATTCATGGGCTGTTCGTTAACATGGGAGAAAATCAGCTGTACGCCCTTCTTCTCGCAGTCGCGCTGTAACTGCTCCAGATTGTGCATGGCAGTTGCATCAATGGCGCTTACACTTCTCATACGAAGTACCAGGCACTTTTGACCTTCGCTTACCGTGATCTTCAGGATCTTATCTGCGGCACCGAAGAACAGAGGTCCGCTTACTTCATATACGTAAGTATTGGCAGGTACCACACGTAAGGACAATGCATCAGGATCCTGGGCAGCATCATCGTCCTCATCTACGTACTTCCAGCCTTCTACTTCTGTTACATCGCTCATACGCTTCATGAAAAGAATAGCTGCCAGAACGATACCAACCTCGATAGCTACTACAAGATCGAATACTACAGTCAATACAAAAGTTGCTACCAGCACAATGATATCACTCTTAGGTGAAGTCTTGCACAGATATACGAATTTACGCCACTCAGACATATTGTAGGCTACCATGAACAGAATGGCTGCGATGGTAGGCATGGGGATCAATGCTGCATAAGGCATTAATACTACAAGAATCAGAAGTAATGTCACTGCATGTACCATACCTGCAATAGGAGTACGTCCGCCGTTCTTAATGTTAGCAGCAGTTCTTGCAATGGCACCTGTTGCCGGGATACCGCCAAACAAAGCGGAGGCCATGTTACCTGCACCCTGTGCTACCAGTTCCATGTTGGAACGATGCTTGCTGCCGATCATGCCATCTGCTACCACACAGGAAAGCAGAGACTCAATGGCTGCCAGAATCGCAATGGTAAATGCATCAGGAAGTACTGTCTGTACCAGATCAAAATCAAATTTCGGCATATTAAACTGAGGAAGCTTATTGGAAATCTCATACAGATCACCAATGGTATTAACATTCATTTTAAGGCCGCTTACCATAGCGATACCGACAAGCACTGCAATCAAAGAAGGTGGAATCTTCTTGAAGAAGCCGGGCAGATAAGGCCAGCCGATCAGGATCACCATACATACCACACCAACGATGACTGCCTGCCAGTTAATGGTATCAATAAAGGTGATGACTGCTTTTAATTTATCCATAGTCTCAATCAAGGGTTCCTCAGTCACTACGGTAAGTCCCAGGAAATCCTTGATCTGACCAACGAAAATGGTCACAGCGATACCTGTGGTAAAACCGGTGGTTATCGTATAGGGGATGAACTTTATCAGGTTACCCAGACGTAATACACCCATAAGGATCAGGATGATGCCGGCGATCAGCGTAGCCAGAACCAGTCCTTCCATACCGTTTTTGGCCACAATACCTGCTACGATCGTAGCGAATGCTGCGGTGGGTCCTGCAATCTGTACCCGGCTGCCGCCCAGGAAAGAAATCACGAAGCCTGCTACGATAGCCGTATAGATACCTTTTTCCGGAGTTACGCCGGAGGCTAGAGCCAGGGCGATGGATAAGGGTAATGCTATGATTGCCACAATAATGCCGGCGATAACGTCCTTAACGAACTGCTCGCGGGTGTAAGTCTTCATGACTGAAAAAAGCTTTGGTTTCAATTTGTCCATTTTTCTTATGTCCTCTCATAAAATCATTCTGAAAAATATCGGATGCCTGAAATTTCCTATTCTCAGGCATTCTTGCTCAGCATTTAAGTCGCAAAGGTTATCTTATTACAAAATGTTGGGATTTTCAAGGGGATTATAAAAAAATGTTAAGAAAAGGTAAAATTTGTAGAAAGCAGGAGCCGGCAGCCCGGTGGTGGGCTGCTGGGCTCTTTTTGGATGGTCGTCAGCATCAAAGCCTGGCGTTCAAGATTAATTGTTGGATACGGGACTGAGTGCGGGTCTGATTTTGGGTATTGGTGTTAAGCAACGTTTCCAGACGTCGGACAACGGTATTGATCTGTCCACGGGTCTGGCTGATCTGGGTGCTGGATTTATCGATTCGATTCAGGACAGCCCAGTCGGCGAAGAGACCATCATAAAAGTAATCTGCGAATCGCAGGAATCCATCTACATTTACCTGTACATCAGATTGAATGGTAACATCGGCCAGCTCGGTTTTCAGGCGGCCAAGCTGAGTCTGGAGACGTTCCACTTTAGATTGGGCATCGTCCAGATGGCTGTGCTTGGCTATATCTGAGATGAGTCCGCCGCCCAATAAATCCCAGGTACCCCAGTTTTCGGCACTTTTCAGGCTTTCCAGAATACAGTCTGCAGTACAAAGTGCGGAATTACCGGCTGACAACGCTTCACGGATTTCACGTTCCTGACATTTAAACTCTGTCAGTTTCTGTTCCAGCTGTAAGAGTTCTTCCGCTTCCGGTGTACCGGACTGCCTTACCGCCTCTGTCTTCTCTTCCAATGCTCTGGCGTATTGAATATCACAGCCCTGACATTCACCGAGTTCGTTCAGGACACTGTTGATGTCGGCTTTTACCGCCTTCATTTCCGATACTGCCGCATCATATTTTACAGCTGCGGCATATGCCTCTTCTTTTTCTTTGCTAAGCTTCTCGTCCATTTTGCCTACAACCTGATAGAAGAAATTAGCAAGACTTCTGGCTTCCAGCCGTTCTACATCGGCCTGTTCGGAAACTTTTTCTGCTTCCAGCTGTGCTGCTTTTTCTTTTAATCTGTCGTACTGCTTCTGTAATTCATCACGTTTTACAGTTAAATGCTTCTTGCGGCTTACCTGCTCCTGCAGTTCTTTTAATTTATCGTTATAATATTCCATAGGCCCCTCCCTTTTCTGCCATGTAAACAGTGACTTTTGTTAAATCCATTTTACCTTTTCGCAAGATAACAGTCAATGTAAGATGCCGCACAAAGGGGCTGTTAATGTATCAAATTCTGCACTATTAAAATCCGCTACTTCTCGCGCTTCAATATTTCCACCACAATATCATAGCTTTCCGGCCTGTGCGGGAAATTACAATCTGTGCAGACTTTTATTCTTTTCCCGTTCTTTTCCACATATTTGGGATTCCCCGGACAATTTTCCTTATGATACATAGGACAGTAACAAAAGAGGCAGTTAAAGTGATCTAATCCCTTATGACAAGGAAAATATCTGCAGTCTCTGTTTTCAAAAAAACGATATGAATTTTCCATTTATTCACTTTCCTTTCTGCAAAACAGACGCAATAGCCTGAAGCAGGACTTCATTTTCTTCTCTGCTTTTTACTGCGATTCGATAAAAGCCCTTGGATAACCCTTTATAATTTTCACAATTACGGATCAGAATCCCACGGTCCAGCAGTTTGCCATATAAATCCTGCTCACAGTATAATAAGATAAAATTAGCACTTCCGTCAAAAACATGCAACCCCATTTTCCTCAGATTATCAGTCAGAAATTCCCGCTCTTTCTTCACATATGCTGCCGTTTCCTTCACATAGGATTCCTGCGAAGTGCACGCATATCCTGCCTCCTGGGCAAAGACGGACAGATTCCACTCCGGAAGCTGCCGTCCTATGCTCGATAGCAGGTTCCGGCTGCTGCAGATAAGATACCCGAGCCTGACGCCGGGAATCGCGAAAATTTTCGTAAATGCCCTGACAAGGATCAGATTCTCATACTGCCCGGTCCAGGAAAGCATGGAATATTCCCGACCGCAAAATTCAATAAAGCATTCATCCAGCACCACATAAATACCTTTATTCCTGCAATGAGTTAAGAGCTTATGCAGATATTGTATATCAGACAGATTACCGGTAGGATTGTTGGGATTAGCCAGAAACACCATGTCTACATCCTCTGTCAGCACCTGAAAGAAATCGTCATCCAGGGCAAAATCCGCTTCTTCCTTGGTCTGATAATAACATACTTCCCCCGCAGAAGCTTTTGCAGCATATTCATAGCCATAAAAAGAGGGAACGGGAATCACAATTTTTTGCGGTCTGATTCCATGGATCACTGCCATAAACAGTTCTGATGCACCGTTTCCGAAAAGCAGGTAATCCTGAGGTACCTGCAGCATACTGCTGACTGCCTGTTTTAATTTTTCTGCAGTAATATCCGGGTATTTTTCACAAGACTGTACCGCTTTATATAATGCAGCTTCTGCCTCTTTCGGCATCCCGAGAGGATTTACATTCACAGAATAATCCATTTTCACCTGATTCCTGTAAGTATCACCGCCATGTATTGCTTTCATAAGCTACCCCTTTCATAAAAAACATATCATAATCAAAAGACATATGATCTCACACATCCAGGCTGTCAGATACAGCAGCCTGTTGGCGCGTCTGATATCTTCATATTCCACGCCGCGCAAAGCATCTCCGATATATGGCTTTTTCACTATTTTCCCAAAATAACTGGCATCACCTGCAAGTCTGATACCGAGAGCTCCGGCACATACAGATTCCGTCTGCGCAGAATTGGGACTCGCATGCTTTCGCCGGTCCCTTTTAAATATGAAATAAGCGTGTCTGCCCGAAAAGTCTTTTCCGGCCAAAAAAGAGGCTGCGATCATGAGATAAGCACTGATCCTGGCAGGAATATAATTTACCGCGTCATCCAATTTTGCGGCAGCCCTTCCAAAGTACAGATACCTGTCATTTTTATAGCCTACCATAGAATCCATGGTATTGACTGCTTTGTAAAATAAGCCAAGTATCGGTCCCCCCAGCGCCGTATAGATCATGGGGGCAATGGCACCGTCAGAAGTATTTTCAGCCACTGTCTCAATCGCTGCTTTTGCCACACCCTCCTCATCCAATACGGCCGTGTCTCTGCCGACTATCATGGAAACGGCTTTTCTTGCAGCTTTCAGATCCCGGGCTTTCAGGCAGTGGTAGACTTTCATACTTTCCACCTTCAGACATTTTGTTGCCAGAATCTGATACGTCATAATACTCTCCACGATCACACCAACATAAGGATGTATTGCATAAGAACCAAGCAGCAGCAAAGAAGTCACAGCCAGTGTAGCAGCTAATACTCTGATTACCAGATGAATTCCATTTCTGAATTCTTTCTTATCATCACGCACTACCGGATCCCCAAGCAGCTTTTTTACCTGCTTTGCAATCAGATTCCCGATCATCCGGACAGGATGCGGCAGAAAATACGGATCTCCAAAAATCAAATCTAATAAAAATCCCGCGAAAAATGCCAATATATGATATCTCATTACGCTCTCCTTCTGATCAACTTTTTAAATTCCGTAATTTGAAGTTTACCATTCCAAATGAAGCCTCCCGGGTTCTGTTATTTTAAGCCCGTTTTTTTCATATTTTAACATACAAATATAGCCGCTGCCATTCGGAACCTGGTAATCAAAATATTCCCCTCCATGGTAACTGCTTAAAAGAGACATGATAGTACCGCCATGCACGATCACTGCCACTGAATTTACGGTTGTCACTGTATCTTTCCTCTGCTCCAACAGTTTTATCATCTTTTCCAGGCCGCTGCAGGAACGCCGAATGAAAGCTTCTCTGCTCTCTCCATTGGGAAAAGGCAGGATTCCGTTGCTGTCAATCCATGCCTGATACCGTCGGTCATCTTTCAGATCGATATAATTTTTCCCCTCAAAATCTCCAAAATCCATCTCCACCCACTCGGGAATCTGTATGGGCTGTAATTCAGGATAAAGCACACGGGCTGTTTCCAGACACCGCTTCATGGGACTGGTAAAGACGATATCTGCTTCCGGATATTGCTCTTTTTCCCGGGCGGCTTTCAATCTGCGCAGACTTTCTTCTGTAAGTCCTTCATCTGTTCTGCCAAGGTAACGATGTTCACCGTTGGATTTCGTGGCAGCATGACGTATCATTATAAGTTTCACTTGATTTTCTGGCCGATTCCACATATTACACGCTCCACTTCTTCTGCTCCGGATGCCAGTTCTATCAGCATTCTTCCCGTTCGCTCTCTGTATTCTCTCTCAAATGCGTCTATCGGTACGATCCCGTTCCCGATTTCATCGCTGATAATAATACAATCAGGATATTTTTCCAGTAAAAAACGGATTTCTTCTTCGGGACAACCTCCCTGTTTCATACGTTTCTTTACCCAGCTGTGGAAATGATGAAAGATCACCTGTTTTCCCTGTTGGGAAAACTCCGTTGGAAATTCCGTATCCCATACAATACAATGTTCCTGATCATATTTCTTCAGTACATACTGCAATTTTCCCTGGGCATATCCGCCGATTATCAATTTCATTTTCTTTTACCCTCTTCTTTATAGTAACTGGCACAGAACTGCTGCCACTACGATCATACTTCCCTCGCAGAGCACCAGAAAATACCCGGAGGTATCTCCTGTAACGCCGCCCAGCTCCTTCCTGCTTCGATAATAATAATAACCCAAAACACACAGTGCTGTAAATGCTATGATACCGCCTGCTATGGCTGACTGGAAAATCATAAAACCTATGCAGAGAATCCCCTGCAGGCACAAGGAGCCTTTTACAATTCTTTTTTCTGCCTGGCTGGCAAACAAGTACAGCAGTCCTTCTTTTTTGGCAGAAGGAAAGGATACTACACTGACCGCTCAGGCATCTTGCAAGAAAAAAACCTGCACAGATAATACGAAGCAATGCCCCCTGACTGACCTCCGAAAAGGCACCCAGCCATACCAGCCCCAGCGTCGCCAGCATAATTGCCGCAAAAGCTCCGATATGAGAATCCTTTAGGATTTCCAGCTTCTTTTCTTTAGGCTGATAGGAACGGAATGCATCCATGGTATCCATGAAACCGTCTACATGGAATCCGCCGGTCACCAACAAGGGGATAGCAGTACCAATCATGGTATAACACAGCGCACCCACTTCATGCTTTTGACAAAACAGGCTCCAAAGATAAATAAGCCCGCCGATCACAGCACCCACCCAGGGAAAGAAGCAGAGCACATATTTCATATCCTCTTCCTTCCATTCAAACTGTGGTACGGGTATCTTAGAATACATGGAAAATGCGATAAAAAAAGCTTTGATCACCTTCATTTTATCCCTTGTATGATGTTTATAGAAGCAAAAACAACATATTCCTTTCATTTTAATATCGTGGTTTAATACATTCAGATACTGTGGACTATTGATTTTATCCTGTAGCTTGACTACTCAACAGGAGTGTATTGCCGCTACTTTTATCTGAATTGTTTATAAGCTGGATGTTGCCGGAGTGTTTCACTCAGAGTACTTATTTCAATCAAGTCTACGATGATAATTGTTGGTGGATATCACGGTATCAGACTTTATGAAAGGGAGGTACAACCTCATGATTTATTTAGGCATTGATATTGCCAAACTTAACCACTTCGCCGCTGCCATTTCTTCGGAGGGCGAAATACTCATCGAGCCGTTCAAATTTACAAATGACTATGATGGCTTCTATCTGCTGCTTTCCAAGCTGGCACCACTTGACCAGCGCAGCATCATCATAGGTCTTGAATCAACGGCACACTACGGTGACAACCTTGTTCGTTTTCTTATTAACAAGGATTTTAAAGTGTGTGTTCTCAATCCCTTATCGACTTCGTCCATGCGTAAGAATAATGTTCGTAAGACGAAGACCGACAAAGTCGACACGTTTGTTATTGCTAAAACCCTTATGATGCAGGATTCTCTAAGATTTATCTCCTTAAAGGATCTGGATTACATCGAACTCAAAGAGCTGGGCAGATTCCGTCAGAAGACCGTGAAGCAGCGTACCAGGTTAAAAATACAGCTGACTTCCTATATTGATCAGGTCTTCCCGGAGCTTCAGTACTTCTTTAAGTCCGGTGTGCATCAGAACTCTGTCTATGCCGTCCTCAAGGAGGCACCGACACCTAATGCCATCGCTTCCATGCATATGACTCATCTTGCTCGTCTTCTCCAGTTGGCTTCACACGGTCATTTTGGAAAAGATACGGCCAGAGAATTAAGAGTTCTCGCACAAAAGTCTGTCGGCATCAATGACAGTTCTCTATCTATTCAGATAACTCAGACCATTGAACAAATTGAGTTATTAGATAGACAATTGTTCCATACAGAGCTTGAAATGGCAAACATCGTCACCTGCCTGAACTCTGTAATCATGACCATTCCCGGCATTGGCACTACCAATGGCGGAATGATACTTGGTGAGATCGGTGATATTCACCGCTTCTCTTCCCCGGGTAAATTGCTCGCATTCGCCGGACTGGATCCGTCTGTTTATCAGTCTGGAAACTTCCAGGCTAAGAAGACCCGTATGTCCAAGAGAGGCTCCCGCGT
>JBGVLR010000116.1:0-37243 GCA_045124375.1 Acetatifactor sp. | reverse complement strand
AGAGCTGTTTAATTCGGGCGATAAGTATATTCTGGTTAGTCATGGTATCTATCCTCCAATCTATGGAAAGATTATACCTCAGAATGTGCACCATAAAACGGACTTGGAACCCAAACAACCCAGATGCGGACTAACACCATTATAATTCATAGCATAAAAACCCTTTCTGTTCTAGCCCCTTTTTATTATATTTATCATATTTATCGCCTTTCGTAAATCAATGAAAAATCGACTCATATATGAAAACTTAAATAATTCGGAATAGGTAGTAAAACAATAAAAAAACCGCTGTAACTTTGGCAAATTAAGAAATGCAGCAGCTTTCATTATTATTCTTTAAAAAATCGCTTTCCCTTCAAACACCCTAACATCACCACTGGGAAAACTCGGAACGGTTAGTTGTTTTACATGATTTGGCTGTAAAACAGCTTAAAACAATGGGAAATTTAAATTTATCGACTTTGCCACAATCAGAGATAAAGAAATAAACTGAATAATGAAGCTGTCTACAACTGTCTACAACTTTCCAGACACACTAAAACAGCGGAAACCCAGTAAAATAGGGCTTCCGCTACCAAATAAAAAGAGCGCGAGACGGGGATCGAACCCGCGACCCCCTCCTTGGCAAGGAGGTGCTCCACCCCTGAGCCACTCGCGCATATTAAAACAGGTTTTCACCTGTAGAAAGAAGGTATGAAATTTAATTGTACAAGTACATTTACCAATTATCCAATAAATACACTCGCGAGCGGGTGATGGGAATCGAACCCACGTATCCAGCTTGGAAGGCTGGTGTTCTACCATTGAACTACACCCGCATCAGAATAACTTCCAACAACAGAAGCTATCTTACAATAAAATTTCATTCCTGTCAAGAGTTTTTTTAATTTTTTTAATTAAGGTTATTATTCGGACGTAACAGTTCAGACAACCCTGGACGTAAGCGCACAAATCATGCTCGCCTGATTTTGCGCTTACGTATAGGGTTGTACTGAGCGCCAGATTATTAGCAAAAATAGTCGCGAAGCGACGGAGAGCGCCGCAGGCTGCGACCAAAAGCATCTACGATGCTTTGCGAATGGCGCGTCTGAACTGTTACCGGCCTGAACTGTTACAGCAGCTTTTCCATCACTGCAGACGATGCCTTCTGATTATTCTCCATGCACTCCTGCATATTCCTCTCATAGAATCCCTGGTAGAGCAAGTCGATCAGATAAAGCTGTCCCAGCTTTGCAGACATAGAACCGCCATCCAACGGGCCTTCCTTGGCGCCGCACAGGAGAACCGCATCGCAGTAAGCCGTCAAGGGAGATTTCATGAAATGGGAAATCGCCGCTACCTTGGCACCGGATTCTTTGGCCAGTTTAGCTACCTGAAGGTTGTCCTTCGTTGCACCGGAATAGGAGATGATAAATACAAGATCTTCCTCATTCATCATTGCCGCAGCCACAGCCTGCATATGGGGATCCTGAATACAATTGACTTTTCCGGTAATGCGCAGGAACTTGCTCATGGCCTCCTGTGCCACCAGCAGGCTGTCACCGATACCGAAGAAATACACTCTCCTGGCATTGTCTAACATATTTAAAACTTTCTCCAGTTCCTCCCGGTCCAGCATCATATAAGTCTCTGCAATGGCATTCTGGTGTGTTTCCAGGACTCTGCGGGCCAACTCACCATTCGCTGCTACATCTTCTTCTGTATTCGCCTGCCCCAGGGTTCCTCCCCGCATAAGCCGGGCCTCCATGCTGGCAGTTCCCTGAGCCAGAGAAAACTTCATCTTGAACTCCTGATACCCCTCCAGTTTCAGTGTACGACAGAAACGGTACACACTGGTATCACCCACGCCGCAGGCATCTGCCAGATCGGTGATAGACAGAAAAGGGACCTCCTCGCGATGCTGCAGGCAATAATCCGCCACCTTTTTCTCCGCTTTGGTAAACTGGTTATAAACCGATTGTATCTTGAGAATCATATTCATAGAAATCTAATTGCCTCCCTCATTTTGTTCGAAGGAATAGTACTGAAGCAGCAACCTGACCACCCGGCTGTAACTGATCATACCGTCCTGTACCCCATTCGCCTTCAAAGTGGTATCTACCACAGCATCTGACACTGCTTCCACTGTCTCCGTATCAATCAATGCTTTTCCATTGATTCTCTCCCATTCATCATCCGTTACAAAGACATTGTCCCTGGTAACCTGGGCTGATATGCGCGGCTGCGCCAGATAAGCCTCCCTGTCACGCCCCACTGCTTTGTAGAAATCATTGTCCAGATAATTCAGCACACTCAGGTAACCACTATACTGAAAAACGATGTCATCAGACCGGATACACGCCAGATAACTGATGAAATTGGCCTCGTCCTCATAAATATACCCTCTCAGGTGCGCCAGCTCATGGCAAAGAGTAGACGGCTTATTCATGATATACATGACCGTATTGTAATTGGCCTCCATGGAAAATGGGAAATAATACCCACACATATACTGCTGACTGAAGAAATCGGAGGTATATAAGGGCTTAGGGTGAGGATAATAGCCATCCAGCCTGTCATAGGTTTTGCCCAGTTTCTGCATGGCTTCTATGGCAGCCTCTCCCAGATCACCGTCATACACGATATCGCCAGCCTCGTCCCGCTCCATCAAAAGCGCCAGCCGATTACACTCTTCCACTACCATATTCCGTACGGTAATCAGCTCTTCCAGCGTATATCCACCATTGTCTTCACCGAAATAATTTTCCGAAAAAGTACTGGCGTGGTACAGGATGAAACAGTTTAAGGTCATTATAAGGCATACGATCAGCAATGTCCATGCAAAGAAAAGATAGAAAATGCGAAAGCCCCTGCCTGCGCCCCTCCCGGGCTTTTTACGCAGTTTTCGCACAATTGCTGTCACCAGCCAGGGAATCCACAGTACTCCTGCCACCGCCACTAAGAGCACACCCAATCCAAGCAGTATCTCCCCTACGGAAAACGGTACCAGGCCGGTAAACCTCCCATATGTATTGACCCATATAGGAAAAACATAGGCAATATAAGCATCGCAAAAGGCTGTACTGTTCCATGCGATCAGATTTAACAGGCTTACAATAACCCCTATGCTAATGTAAAGTATCAGCCATTTATTCAGGTGTTTCTTACAACGATGATTCACTTACTCACTCCGTTCTTTAGCTGTCGTTTGCTGTTCCTGACTCCTGACAAAGTCTCCGCCGGACTTCCTCTATTGCAGATTGCCGACAGATGCAACTCATTTCTGTTCACATCCGCCGGCAGTCTTGAAAATGTAGCTCTGTATTAATTTGTTATCCTACTCGTAATAAATATATTCCTCATAATCATCCCAGATCAGGCAGACCCATGTTTTTCCCTGATTGAATATGATTTCATTACCATCTTCGTCATAGAACATATTGGCTGAGTAATCAGATTCTCTTTCCCAGGTACCCTTGATTACCTTACCTGCAGTAAATACATATGCATCACCTTCACCATGCACGCCAAATGCCAGATAATCCAGATTGGAAGGCTCTCTGACCTCACCGTGACATACCTTGAATACGACATTGCTGAATGTCAGCTGTTCGTTGTTCATCTCATCAATGTGAGCTCCGCCGAACTGATAGCGATAGTACAGACCATCTTCTTCGTTATATTCAAAATATGACTTGGCATCGCTGAAACCGCCTCTGTTGGACTCTTTACCGCCGGGATAGATTAAAGTAGCGCTGTCTGCTTCCTCATATTCAGCTCTGTGCCCATCATTGGCAAAAGTAAATGCCTGCTCAAAAGTATCGCGATATTCTGTCTCATAGCCCAGTCTCTTTACCGCTTTCTCATAACCATCGATATACATGTATCCGGTATACTCGATTGCATAACCCGGTCTGGAAATCCTGTCAAAGGCCTCAGCTGCAGGCTTATTAATACCGGCTACTGCCTGGCTGACATTGTCAACACGGTCACTGTTGATCAATTCTTCTACGAAAGGACGAGCCAGTCCCCAGTTACAATAAATAGAGTCATAAGACATAGATTCATACAGGAAATAATCACGGCTGCTTCGAACAGGTCCAATGTACTCCAGGTCATCATAATCTTCCAACAAGCATACCAGACGGGTAACACGACCTTCTACCGGTGCCTCATAAATGATACTTGCCTTGGAAATACCATACTGCGGCATAGCCGCCTTGTTGTTCGGCATCATAACCGCCATGTTACGTCTGCTTGCCACTTCCACATCTTTCCATTCGCCGGTCAGATAACTCTGCATCTTGCCGTCAACTACTTTTCTCTCAGTAATGACAAGATCCTCTGCCGCAATCTCCTGTGTCTCCGGAGATTCTGCTGTTTCTTCTGAAGTCGCTGCCGTCTCCTCTACCTGTGTCTCCAGTGGCTTAGGCTCCACCTCATACACCGGAATGTCAACTTCTTCCTTTGCACCGCATCCAGCCAGTAACCCCACTGCCAATAACAGTGCAGCTAAATTTTTTGCTTTCATTGCTTACCCCTTTGCGTTTTTTCTTTTATTGTATCTCCAACCAGTCCCTTTTGTCCATTTAATTTGACAAAATTTGTCCAGAAAAATATTCCAGGGACAATTGGTTATAAGCCAATATTCTTTTATGCTATTATTTCAATACTCCAGCGGTTTATATATTCCTCTCCTGCCGGCAGTCTTACCAGGCCGGGCTGAGTAGCCAGATCTTCTACAATTCCTTTTCGTGAAGGAAGCGAAGACCATGGTTCCACACAGACATAAGGTGCATCTGAATGGGGCTTATGCCAGAATCCTACATAAGGCATGTCAGGATAAGTCACCCTCACTGCCTTCTTGCCTCCGTCAGACTTCACTGTCACCTGACTGTCCATTTCTGTCAAAACAATGGCATCGTCGTCGAACAGTTCATGATGCAACGACAGTAATCTATCATTTTGAAGCGGATATGGGGTCGGCTCCCCCTGCACGAAGCAATCCGGTGAAAACATTACTCTTTTAGGCTTACATTCCCCGCCAAATTCCAGATAATAATCTTCAAACTTGAGTCCTTCCTCTAAAGGGATATTAAATCCGGGATGGCCTCCGATACCAAAGTACATTACTTTCTCATCCTTGTTCTCTACATGGTAGGTAATGTCTATACAATTCTCTGTTAACTGGTAGCCAATTGTCAGCGTAAACTGATAAGGATACCTTTTTCTGGTCTCCTCAGTGTCCTGAAGCTGCAAAATCAAAGCATCTGCGGCCTGCTTTACCACCTGAAAATCGTTATCTCTGGCAAAACCGTGGATATCCATCTCATATTCTTGCCCGAACAGACGATAACGCTTGTCGGTCATCCTGGCTATATACGGAAAAAGATTGGGTGCCTTGCCGGTCCAATATTTCTCATCTCCCTGCCAAAGATATTCTGTTCCCCCGTTATTTTCCCGGACAGACCACAGCATGGCACCGTGAAGATCAATCTGTACCGTCAGGGCTTCATTGGAAATTGTTACTATTTTCTGCTCCATATGAAATTCCTCTCTAAGAATTATTTACTAATATATACTTTACCAGATTCTACCGGGACATGCAATAAAAACAGTCCGGATTATTAAAATCCGGTTAACAAATCAGCCGAAAAAAAACAGATGAGGATCGTGCTCGCACGAATCCTCATCTGTCTTTTTTTTCGGCTGATCTGATTCTTACAGACTGTCAACTTTTATTTTTACTCCAAAGGTAAACTCTTCAGCATTCAACTGATACTTTTCTGCAAGCTTAGGTCCGCAGCTGTTGGAACCGATACCGCTCTGGCGATAGTCGATACACAGTACGGTATAAGGAGACTCTTCCAGTTCATAGCTGTGTGCCTTATCCGTCAGTTCTTCCTGTGTATATACAGAAGCATTGAATGCGAACGTCTGCTCACTCACTGCTGTCAGGGACAGACTCTTTCCGGTTACCGTCACATAATCACAGTCATGGTGGCTGCCATTTTCCTGAGGACGCAGGTAATCTTCGTGCATGTTCTTTACATCGGAGGTAAAGAGTCCATGCCAGCCGGCCCACTTCTTGTCAACATAACTTTCTACAGGACCAAGGCCACAGTAGGTCACCTTTGCCATGTTCTTAGGAAGGAACAGGCGCAGACCGAATCTGGGCAGGAACAGAGGCAGGTGCTTCTTCACATCCAGAGAGACATCCACCGTGCCGTCTGCACTTACGGTCCAGACTGCCTTGATGTCCAGAATCCGCTGAATATAAATGGCGGTCATGGAAAGCACAGTCTCAATCCTGACTGCTCCTGCTTCGGCAGAAACTTTGGTCTCATAGCCTCTTGTCATAGTGCGGTCGTACTGAGCTTTTCTCCATTCATTTTTGATCACACGGTCATTATCAGTAGGCGCTCTCCACACATTGTACTCCATGGGACGTTCTAACAGCTTCTTATTTTCATAGATCATCTCAGAGAAAGCACCCGTAAATTTATCATATACATAACGGAAAGCAGGGGCAGATACCACTACGCTGCAGTCATCTTCCGTAAAGGTAATGTCGTAGCCAACGCCTTCTGCCAGCAGTTCCTTCACCTTCTGGTTCACATTTTCTGCTGTCTGCACTGCCACTTCTTCAAATCCAAGTACAAAGCCTGCCGGAAGTACTTCTGTAGCTTCTTTCTGCAGATAAGTTACTTTCAGGAAGCATTTTCCTTTCTCAGGCACTGTAAACGAAACGGGCACCGTTCCCTCCCCGTGGGCCGGAATATCAAGCAAGGCAGCATCTTCTACTACGCCGCTTCCCACAACGATACCATCACAGATCACCTCATACTGAATGGTCACGTAATCCTTCAGGTTCAGGAAATCCATATAGTTATGCAGCACCAGTTCCTGCTTAGCCTGGTCAAAGCTTACCACACGGGCAGGGCGATGTACATTCTTAAATTCCATGAGGCCGGTGTGCGGTCTGCGGTCAGGATATACAAGGCCATCCATACAGAAGTTACCGTCATGAGGATATTCCTGATGATCTCCGCCGTAAGCATACACCTTTTTACCATTGATGGATTTACCCAGGTCGATGGCATGGTCACACCACTCCCAGATAAAGCCGCCGCAGGAACAATCGTATTCATGAATGACCTTAAAATAATCCTCCAGGTCTCCGGGGCCATTACCCATAGCATGGCAGTACTCACAAAGCACATAGGGTTTGCGGCCGTCTTCCTCAAAATATTGTTTCATTTCTGCAATACCGGGATACATGCGGCTGTAGGTGTCCAGATTATCAAAGTCATATTTTCTGGTATCCGATGCATGCAATGCACTCTCAAAGTGTGTCAGACGGGTATTATCAAATTCCTTCGTCCATTTCAGTGCTTCCTCAAAGGTACAGCCATAACCACATTCATTTCCCATTGACCAGATGACTACGCAGGGACGGTTCTTGTCACGCTCTACACATCGTCTGGTCCTGTCTACAGTACTCTCGATATATTCCGGTCTGTCAGCAATAGGCTTACCCCAGTAAAATTCATCATTTGGGAAACGATAAATATTGGAGGTACCGTGACTTTCATTATCCGTCTCATCAATCACATAGAAGCCCAGGCGATCATACAGCTGATAGCAATACGGTGCATTAGGATAATGACTGGTACGGATACCATTGATATTGTGCTGTTTCATAATGGTCAGATCTTTCATGATCTGCTCAACGCTGATGGTAAAACCGGTCACCGGATCACTGTCATGACGGTTGGTGCCGTGGAATTTGACCTTGGTACCGTTGATGTAAAGTACGCCTTTTTCGGCATGAATCTCGCGGATTCCCACATAATCGGTAATCACTTCCCCTTCGGTCTCCATAACCAGAGTATAAAGGTACGGATCCTCTGCGCTCCAGAGATGCGCGTTTTCCACAGAAAAGACTGCTTTGGCATCTGCTGCGAAAGTTCCCTCTGTCGTGCCTTTCTCTGTAATGGTGCCTTCTGCTACAACAGCTCCTGCTGCATCAAGCAGCTTTACTGCTACAGGTACTGCCTGATTCTGATATTTCACGGCGATCTCCACTGTACCGCTCTTATAATCTTTGGAAGGAATGGCTTTTACGAAATAGTCATAAACCCCTTCTTCCGGTCTCTTTAACAGATATACATCCCTGAAAATACCGCTCATGCGGAACTTATCCTGATCCTCAAAATAACTGCCGTCACACCACTTGAGTACCAGCACTGCCAAAGTATTGGTACCTTCTTTCAGGCTGTCCGTAATATCAAATTCACTGGTAGAATGGGATACCTGGCTATAACCGGTAAAAATACCGTTCACCCATACATAAAAACAGGAGTCCACTCCCTCGAAATTCAGGAATGCCTTCGGCGCTGCCGCATCTTTATGATAGGTAAAGGTGCACACGTACTCTCCGCAGGGATTCTGATGAGGCACACAAGGCGGATCCATAGGGAAAGGATAACGGGCGTTGGTATACTGGTGACGGTCATAACCGTAATTCTGCCACACACCCGGCACCGTGACAGTATCAAACTCTGTGGTGTCATAACCCTCTTCGTAGAAAGCTTCTTTCACATCATAAATACTTTCAAAATAGCGGAATTTCCACTGACCGTTCAACAGTTGAAAACGATCTGAGGATGCCCTCCCCTCTACAAAATCAGCAAGCTGAGCTGATGCCGGTACGTAGTAGGAACGGTTTGGCATGGTATTCAAATGCAATACCGACAAATCTTCATAATACTTAGGTACTATCATTTTTCGTGACCTCCTTGACTGACTGCTTAGTAAGTTCATTATAAGTTGCAGTTCACTCCGCGCCATTCGCGAAGGCGCCTTTCTCGCCGCTTTGCGGCTAACTTTGCTCATAAACAGGCGCTCCCTTCGTTAGCCCAAGCAGAAAAAGCCGCATGCGAGCATGCGCTTTTCCTGCCCGTAGCTGACGAGTGAACTATAATCATTATAAAATAATCTGGCAAAAAAGGAATATCTTTGATTGGACAATATATGCACAAAATGATACAATTGATAGAAAGCTAAAGATATGGCTGTTACCGGAAAGTATTCTCGGCACTTGTTGTACAGGAGGTATAAAATGTATTCTAACGCAGGATATTTATACAGTGTAGATGATGACATCGTAGATATGGAGCACCCTCTGACGGTGACCTGCTGCGGTATTTACAAATTGATACACAGGAAAGTGATGTGCACCTCCAGGCCCAGCGGTCGCCTTGATTATCAGCTTCTGTATGTTGTATCCGGCAAAGCTTATTTTTATTTCGAAGAGGAAACACTGGTGGTACCAGCCGGTCACATGGTACTGTATCGTCCCGATATAGCACAGCTGTATGAATATTTTCTGGAAGACTCCCCGGAGGTATGCTGGGTACATTTTACGGGTTATGAAGCAGAGGAACTGTTGGACAAAACAGGCTTCTCGAATACTGTCAGCCTATACTGCGGTGTCTCTCATGGATTTCAGGAGCTTTTCAGTCAAATGATCAGGGAACTGCAGCTAAAAAGGCCCTGTTTTGAGGACCTCCTGCCACTCTACCTGAGACAATTATTTACTAAAATTCAGCGAAGCTGCCTGGAGGTTTCCTCCGATCACTACCGCTGTTCCAAGGAGATTGCCTCCGCCATCCATTATTTCAACGAGGCCTTTTCCCGGGAAATCAGCATCGAAAACTATGCCCTAAGCCAGCATATGAGTGTATGCTGGTTCATCCGCAGCTTTAAACGTTATACAGGCGTCACTCCTCTGCAATATATCACTACTATACGGATCAATAAGGCAAAAGAGCTCTTAAAAGACTCCGGCTACTCCATACAGGAGATTGGCAGCCTGGTGGGATATGATAATCAGCTTTATTTCAGCAGAATGTTCAAGAAACAGACGGGGTGTTCACCGTCCCAATATAGAGAAAAATGAGGGTGCCGCAGCACCCTCATTTTGTATGGACAATCATTATTTGTTCTTTCTCACGAACCGGATTTTACACACGTCATCGCCCCTGGCAATGGTAGCCGGAAGCTCCAGCTCACAGCCAAAGCTCTCTCCAATGCCCCGGTCTCCGCACATGGCATGGTCGCAGAGAACACGGATCTCCTCATCGGAACAGCCCTGCTTCTGCCAGGCTTTTACAAGAGGACAATAATGAAAATCAATATCCAGATTATCATCTGTACAGCGCTTGATATCCATCTCAAAAACCCACTGGGCGAACTTGGAAAAGAGCGTCTTTTTCAGCCCCTTTAAGGAGTCACCGCCGCCTGCCTTGGCCCGCAGATTCTTGCCCTGATACAGACCGCAGCGTCTTATGGCTGCCGGTGCATACTCTTCTGAATCGAGGCCTTTCTTCTTAGCCTCATCGCATAAGAGATACATCCATAGGGCACGGTGCTCCAGCTGTTCTCTGATGGCAACAATTAAAGGGTTTTTGATTTTCGGTTCGTTCTTGATACTCATTTCATCCTCCTTCACGTTTCCCACTTATAATTTGTGGAAAACTACTTTCCTGTTTTCAAAGGTACACACATGACCGAAGATATCTTTCACGATTTCCAGTGCTTCCTTATGATACTGACCCACTCTGTCAGCCGCATGTGCATCTGAACCAATAGTGATAATCTCACCGCCCAGTTCATGGAATCGTCTCAGGAAGTCGGCAGAGGGCAGGAAATCTCCGGCACGGTCTACCCCGCTGGAGTTAATCTCCATTCCCTTTCCCTTTTTCACCAGGATACGCAGTATCTCATCTGTGATCTCCTGAAAATCCTTATAAAGAACGGGTTCATGAGTGGGATTGTGGACAGACTTACAAACGTAGGTCAGATGTCCCAGTACATCGTATTCATCATGCACCTTGACGCACTCCAGAGTCACCTCAAGATAGCGGCGGAAAGCCTCCTCCACCGTCTTGCCGACCCAGTATTCCTTGTCATAAGGATCGTAACCATCTGCAAAATGAACGGATCCGATGACGAAATCAAAGGGTCTTTTCTCCAAAAAGTCTTTCAGCTCTTTCTGATTCCACGTTGTCAGTCCGTATTCAAAACCTTTCCTGATGGTAAGCCCCGGTATCTCCAGATGGTCATAAGCCTGACTGTACTCTTCCATCGAAATTAAGTTGGGGGCCTTAGCCGGGTCAGAATGATAATCTACATGGTCTGTAAAGCAAATCTCCTTCAGTCCTGCTTTCAGGGCTGCCTCCGCCATCTCCTGAGAAGTACCGATTCCGTCAAAAGATACTTTGGTATGTAAATGAAAATCAAACATGCGTCATGTCCTCCTTGCAATCTTTTCTTGTAACCCAAAGGGCAACCAGTATGGCTGAGATTCCGCCGCAAAGTTTCCCGACAATCATTGCCGGAATCATAGCCGGTTCGTACCCTGCCGTAAAAGCCAGATGGTCTCCGAACACAAACGCACCGGAAACCGCAAATGCCATATTTAAAACTTTTCCCCTGTTATCCATATCCTTCACCATTCCAAAGGTAGCAATGGAATTCGCCAGGCTGGCTATGAGCCCGGCCACGGAAGTATTGTTCATGTGCATCCGCTTTCCGATCTGCGTCAGCGGTTTTTTTAGAAGCCTCTTAATAACCTCCAGTAAAGGAAATGCCCCGGCAAGAACAATGCCGATATTCCCGATCACGATAAAAGCTTCCTCCAAAGACCCCATTCCTTTTATCAGCGTGATTCCGGTAATCTGCTCCACTCCTGCTGCCGCAAGACCCACCGTTGCAAGGGCAATGATGATTTTACCCAGAATGGAAAAAGCCTTCAGAAGAAGCCTCTCCATTTTCCACAACCCCAATGCTATTATGACAGAAATACACACAACTGGCAATAGGTTATGTAAAATCATGGAAAGGGAAAATCCTGCCGTAATACCTCCCATCAGAATACCTATCGGTATGGTGACGATACCGCACAGGATGCCCTTTGCCGCATAGGGACGATCCTTTGGCGCAAGCACATCCATGGTTACAGGCAATGTAAAAGAGACTGTGCCTCCCAGCATACAAGCAGTCAGAATGCCTCCCAGAGAGGCTGCCTCAGCAGTATCAGCCAGTTCCTGCGCCAACGGTGCACCACCCATATCGCAGGCCAGAAGCGCCCCCGCAAACATTGCAGGGTCCGCTCCCATCCATCGAAACACCGGCACAACCACCGGCTCCAGTATATCTGCCAACACCGGAGAAAGGACAAGGATTCCTACCATGGTCAGCGCCAGCTGCCCCATGGCAAGAATCCCTTCCTCAAAGGCTTTTCCAAGTCCCAGACGATTCCCCAGGATACGGTCCAGCCCTCCCAAAACGGCAAATATTGCAATCAGGGAAAAAATTATTTTATCAATACTCAATGTAATTCCTTTCTTCCGCGATACCTGTTACACCGCAAAATATTTATCATACAATCTCTTCATTCTGCCGTAAACGAATTGCAGACCCTCAGCTGCATCTTCCTCTCCGGTGACATAAGCTTTCATGAGACGTCCTTCTTCGTAGCAGAGATCGTCATGCAGCGGAGTGAATTCATCTAACAGGAAACGGACATATTTCACCAGACGCAGGTCTCCCACCAGTCTGTACTCTGCAGATATGGTATCCACTGCCACGGAATATTCTTCTTTGATGGCTGAGATCAAGGCTTCTCTCTCATTTTCCTTTGCAAATACGAAGGTAGAACCAATCAATGCTTTATTGCTCAGCTGCAATGAAAACCTTGGGAAAAATATCATAATCAAATATTTCGGGTTTCATGCATATATTCCTTCTCTACTGTGAACTTCGTATCACATTGATCTCCTGCTTCTTATAAGCATCAAAAATATGGTCTTTCAGTTGTGAGTCGGTTACCAGAGTAATGTGAGGTGCCATGTCACATATTTTATATTTGGCAGAAGCCTCGAATTTCTGACTGTCTGCCAGCATAATCACATTGTCTGTATTTGCTATGTAGTTTTTCTGAATAGGAATGAACTCTTCGCCATAGTCGGTGATACCATAATGCAAAGATATCGCTGCCGGACAGATAAACGCCTTTCTGGTATGCATCTGATTGGCTATCTCTGCGGCAAAATGTCCTGCAAAGGCATTCTCCTCCCTGATAAACTTCCCGCCGCAGAGCACGATGGAAAAGCGGCTGTTCTCCGAAAGAATATGGAATACCTCCAGATTATGTGTCAGCACCGTCAGATTCGAAAAGCGGGCCGCAATGATCTTGGCAAATTCCACAGCCGTACTTCCCTCATCAATAGCAATCACATCTTCTTCCCGGATCAACCCTGCAGCATAGCGGCAAAGCTCGCTTTTCTGGGCAATGCGCTCCGTTTTACGGGCAGAAAGAGGCTGCAGATCATAATATGTCTCCACACTCACGGCTCCGCCGTAAATCCTTCTTAGGGCATTCTGATGCTCCAGCTGTACCAGATCCTTCCTGATCGTCTCATGAGATGTATCAAAAAGCGCTACCAGCTCTGTGATCGTTACCTTTCCGTTTTCTGCAAGCAGTTTTAAAATACTCTGTTGTCTTTCAATCGCAAACAATTCAAATCAACTCCAACCAATTCCAATTTTCCACATTATATCATTACAAGATTATAGTGTCAAGACAGGCTTCTCAAAAAATAGTTAACGGGCAGCACTAACGTAGCTGCCCGCATGCATTCCGCCCGGCTTAAAACCTTCTGGCATATCCGCATTTTCTGCAAAGTTCCTCTACCGCTTTGCGGCTGCGAAACCCTTCTGCTATCCTGACCGCCCTCTCCGAATTCAATATCTCATCCAGCGGTTCCTCAAAAATATTTCCCAAAGTGATCGCGCCCTCCCGGTCCAGACAGCAGGGAATCACACGTCCATCACACAGAATTCCAAAGTGATCCTTCAGCCCATAACAGAAGACGCCATCGTCCCCCTCTTTCGCTTCCATATCCGGCCAGGCAAATCGTTCGCCATACTCAAGGTGCAGTTTGTTACGAATGCGAAAGCCCCTGCTTCCGGCAACCCACTCATTGCAGAGTGAAGATGTGCACCCTCCATCCATCGTTCCTTCCCCAACTTCTGCATTACAGGGTTTAAAGTATTCCCGCAGAAGCCCCAGAGTATCTATATTTCTGCCCTCGTCAAATCCCCGGTTCCACAGCCTGAATACTGTCAGAATACCATTCCGGGAAGACGCATCTGCAAATTCCATGCACTGGTTGATATAGCCCAGATAAGATTCGTTGCTCCCCTCCTCAAAGCTGTGAATGGAAATATTAATTTTATAAGGCTTAGCCTCCAGCAGTGCTTCCTTTCGCTGTGACAGCAGGGTACCATTTGTGGTGATTGCCACTTTAAAGCCCTTACTCCCGGCATATTTTATAAAGTCCGGCAGCAATGGATGGGTCAGCGGCTCCCCCATGACATGCATATATATATACTTGGTAATGCCCTGCAGTTTATCCGCGATCTGCATAAACTCTTCCATTGTCATTCTGCGCGGTTCCCGCACCGTTCCGGGACAGAAAGAGCATCTGCGATTGCAGATATCAGTAATCTCTACGTAAACTCTGTTATATAACATATCCTCTCCGTGAAAGCAGATTTTTCAATCCACTTACTCCCCTTCAATCAAGATTGCCCGGCATGGTGCTCCGTCAGCACCGCCAAGATGAATCGGTGCCGCATTCAGGAAATAGACGCCTTCATCCACCTCCCCTAACCGGATTCCCTCCAACAGCACGATTTCTGCCCCCAGCATGGCAAGATGCACCTGCATGGGCGCATCCTCCGGCCCCACCGTCTGAGATTCATTTCCGAAAAGCAGGATGCCTGCTTCCGCAAACACTTGGGCCGCTTCCAATGTCACCACCGCATTTCCTTTTACCAGGATCCGGTTCACAGATTTCGTATCCACTGCCCTTGCCTTTTCCAGAATTGTAATGGCATCATCCGCCGTAATCTCTCCTTCATGCTCTGTTACATATGCCATGCCGATAAATCTCTCCAGAGGTACTTCGCTAATATTTTTTCCCTCCCGACAAAAATGATAAGGAGCATCCACATGGGTACCGTTATGAGCACACATGCTGAATGCTGTCAGATTACATTTATCTCCCTCCGAGATCTTTAAAAGCGTTTCTTTCTTCGGTGCCGGATCTCCCGGAAATACTTTACATGAGAAGACTTCCTGCGAAATATCATATATTTTCATTGCTTATCTCCTTCCCTCTATTGCTTGTAAAGTAATTATAAAGCCAAAATTTATTTTTGTATACCCTTTTACCCGGATACTGCAAGCCAATCATAAACAGTGTTACTGCTCACTCTGCACCATGGCTCACTTTTTTCGACAAAAAGCATAAATTATAATAAAAGACTCTCGCAGGTAATGCTTCATGTATGTGTTAATCATCGCCCTTTTACTGATCGTGCTTTTCCTTTTTGTCCTGAATCACCGGTGCAAAAAGAAAAATATACAGAAAGTCTGCTCCATGTGCATGGAGGAGAAATGCAGACTTCTCAATGAATTATTGGAACCTTTCGGCTATTATTATATTCCTTCACAGGATATCTTCTCTTCCAAAATCAACTGTTGGCAGCGTGATATGGGATACTGCAGCTTCTATGATAAAGCCGCCTCTCATTTCGGTATGGTCTTCGATACCCTCCCCGTTTATTTCAATTATCAGGGAAGGACCTGGCTATTGGAATTCTTCAAGGGACAATACGGTATCAATACCGGCTGTGAAATCGGCCTTTACCATGCGGACCGTATCCTGACCCAAAGTGAGCGGCAGCTTACCCTGTTTCAGGCTGCAGAGGGCAGGGAAATGTTGAAGATGTCCGCTGTTCTTTTTCGAAACGACAGTCGTGTTGCCTACCTCACCCATAGACATTGGTGGCTTACCATCTTTCGCCTGGGATGCTTTTCCCGCCCCTGCGACCTGTCCATGTGCACTTCTGTCACCTTCTCCTCCCCGGAAATGGCGTACGCATTCGTGGAAGGTCTTCGCGCTGCCGGATATGCTCCTAATGATATCTGCCGTCAGTGCAGTACAGTGACCTTCAGCCTGGGCTCCTCGTCTTCAGACTGCAGCAGATATCGCAGTCTGCGCATACGTTTCGCGTTATGGATGAACCGCTTCTGGTGTAAAGTATATCTGTTCGTCACAAGGCCTTTCAGTCTGTCAGTAGACCGGGTCCTGTATTTATATTATTATCTGCCGTTTGCTTTCCGCAGGATCCTGCGCATCCGTAAATATAGCAAGCGCACAATCCGAAAGGCTTCCCGTGCAGCCGGAAAGAGAGGCTGTGCATGAGTTATGAATCCAGACTTCAAAAGGCTTTCGAGGGGGCTGTCCGGCTCCCCTTAAATTCTTTCTCAAAATATGTCCTCTTCAGCGACTGCCACCGCGGTACCGGCAGCTCCAATGATAATTTTCTGAAAAATCAGACGCTGTATACTGCTGCCCTGAAATATTATCTGAAAGCCGGATATACCTATATTGAACTGGGGGATGGGGATGAATTGTGGGAAAATCGAGATATGACACAGATTATAGAGACTCACAGCACTGTATTCCAGCTGCTTTCTCTTTTTCACAGGCAGTGCCGTCTCTATCTGTTGTACGGCAACCATGATCTGATAAAAAAAGATTATCGCTACACCTCCAGATGCTGCAGCTGTTATCCCTGCTGCTGCGGCAGCAATACACATCTGGAAAGACAACCTTTGCTGCCTGATGCCAGGTTTTATGAGGGAATTATTCTGGAGAATGCTGCACAGCCGCTTTCCATGAAGGAACCACGGGACATCTACCTGACCCACGGCCATCAGGCAGATCTGTTTAATTCCACGTTCTGGCGCGTCTCACGCTTTCTGGTGAGATATGTCTGGCAGCCTCTGGAACACTTCGGTGTTCTTGACCCTACCAGTGCCGCCAAGAATTATACCAGAAAAGAACAGACAGAACGGCGCCTGCATTCTTATGCAAAGGAAAAAGGAATCATATTAATAACCGGTCACACTCACCGGCCAATGCTCTCAGAAGCAGACTTATCCTACTGCAACAGCGGAAGCTGTGTTCATCCTTACAGCATTACCTGTCTTGAAATCGAACGGATGCAGATCAGTCTGATCAAGTGGAGCCTGACGGCAGGAGCGGATATGCGGCTGTCTGTTGCAAGGGAAGTACTGGCCGGGCCTGTGCCGCTGGGATAAATTCAATGCGCCGAAATATTTACAAACTGCGTCTCTGTCTTGGAATACATGATCTTCTGCGCCCGATACAATCCATAGTAACCGGAAATCCTATAGCTGACTGCAATGGTAATCAGATAATATGGCATGCCCTCAAATCCAAACAGCTCAAATGCGATCAGCAGCGATGTCAGAGGGCAGTTGGTCACACCACAGAACACTCCGACCATTCCGCAGGCGGCCACAAGGGTAGCAGGCAGACCCAACAACGAGGCCACAACACATCCGAATGCTGCACCGATGCAGAAGGAAGGAACAATTTCTCCGCCTTTAAATCCGGCACCGAGAGTCAGTGCCGTGAAAATCATCTTCAGCAGAAACGTATAAACTTCTGTGTCACCGGTTTCAAATATGTGCTCAATAATATTCATTCCGGAACCCAGATAAAAATTACTCCTCAGTATCACCGTCAGAAGGATGATAATACATCCTGCAACAAAGATACGGATATATGGATTTTTCAGATATCTTTTATAGAGGCGCTCTGCCAGATGCAGCAGAATGCAGAATACAATACTGACTCCGCCGACCAATACTGCAAACGGTATCATTTTAAAGAAAATAACTGCTGTCATCGCAGGAACTTCCCCTACCGTAAACGTCTCCGGCAAAACGTTAAAGAAGTCTGCTACGAAATGGGCAATCATTGCCGCCGTCACGCAGGGAACCAGTGCGGAATAGTGCATAATTCCTATACAGATAACCTCCATAGAGAAAATGGCTGCAGCCATGGGCGTGCCGAAAAGGGCAGAAAAGCCGGCACTCATACCACACATGATAATAATGCGCTGGTCATCCTCATTTAATTTAAATATCTTACCCAGCCTGTTGGCGATGCTTCCGCCAATCTGAATAGCAGCTCCTTCCCGTCCGGCGGAACCGCCGCACAGATGGGTAATGACCGTGGATACGAAGATTAACGGCGCCATCTTAAAGGGGATGTCGGTAGACGAATGAATGGAGGCAATTACCATGTTGGTGCCTTTGTCACCTGTATTTTTGAAAAATCTATACAGGAACACGATCAGGAGACCGCCAATGGGCAGTGCCAGGATAATCTGAGGATGCTGCGCCCTGAACTGGTTGACAAATGCCAGTGCATGGCTGAAGAGTGAACCCACTGCCCCAACGATCAGACCGATAACGGTACCGATCACAAGCCATCTGAGGAGCTTCTGACCGGAAAATAAACTTTTGGAAAAATATCCTTTTGCATAGGATTTGATCTTTGTAAAATAATCATTTATGTGCTTCATCTTTTTCTTCTCTTCTTTACTCTAATTTTAGCCTTAGGTATTTTAGCACAATAAATATCATTTTACTATGGGCAATTTTGTTAAAAAAAGATTCCCATACAATGATTTCCTTTTATCTTGCGTTTTTCTCTTTTATCCATATAACCGCCGCATCCATTGCAGCCCGGCATGCCTTCGCACTATCCAGGGCATTCAGCATGACAAAATCATGTATGATACCCTGAAACAGCATTGCCGTCACAGGTACCCATCTCAGATAAACGGCCGTCTGTCCAGCACCTGCTTCAGCGGATAGGAGGACCGCAGTTCTCCCGGCAGCGCGATCTGAAGCTCCGCTACCGCACATACGGCTCCGAACAGCATATGAAGGTCATTCCAGGATTCATCTGTTTCTGCATCTGTAGCTTCCAACTGCGGAATGTATTTCCCTGCGAAATCACGCAGCAGCTCTATCGCCTCCCGGCGGCGATATCCGGTCTGCATTGTGGCACGATTCAAGGTAAATACCCAGTCAATCTCACGGAATCCTGCCTTTTTGCCAAAAACATTCGACAATTCATTATTTTTGTACAGATTAATACAAGTATCAATCAATGCTTCTGCCCTGGGGAACGGCCGGTGTGCAAAATGGAAATTAAACAGATAATGGAACCATCCGTTTAAATGCTCGCAGGCCGGTCTGCTGCCATTTTGAATGGCCCCGATCCTGCTCATACCGTATTCCGGATCTGTCTGTGCGTCCAGCCACTCAAAATACCAATCCTGCCATTCCAAAGAAGCCTCACGGCTTAAGATCATCGCGGCATAAACGCCTGCTCCCTGATGTGCCTGGGGCCATGCGGCATGGAGCCAATCCAGACCATCCAGTAAACTCTCCAGACCTTCTCTGGTACGGTATTCATCCAGACCTTTCATCGGATACCTGGGCAGTGCATCAAAAAGTTCCAGCGCTGCTGTACAATGTGCGGTACAGTGCAGTGTGTGATGGGTCCCCTCCCAGAACAGCCCGGTGTCCGGATTCTGAAACTCCTGCAGTGCTTTAATACGTGCCTTGCGCACTTCCATATCCCTTGGCATATCGCCAAGCATATACAAAATATTTGCAGCATCTGCGCATCCATACTCATTCGGTCCCATCTTTCGGTTACCTTTCTCATTCTGCCACAGCCAACGCGCATATGCCCCGTCCTCCAATTCATGGTTTTTTACAGTTTTTCTGATTTTATCCAATAAAAAATCAAGTTCCATAATCAATTCTCCCTTCTGCAGATTGCCTCTTGTTTTGTATTATGATATACTCATCCATAACGAAAGTCGATATACAAACCAATCAAAAACTTGCAGAATCTGATCATAGTGCAGGCTTCAGAGCAAACCACCTGTTTGTCAACAGCCGGCTGTGACATAAAGGAGGTTCTATGAAAACAGAATCCTGGATCATGGAAAGTAATCTTCCCAATCCTTATATACGCATCAATCAATTGCACCGCGGTCCCTTTACCATGAAGTCTCACAGCCATCCGTTCTGGCAGCTGATTGTGGTCACAGACGGGCAGCTTTGCATAAAGACAGATTCCGAGACCAGTACTCTGTGTGCCGGAACCATACATATTCTGCCGCCGGGATGGGAGCATGCCCTGATCAGTCAAAACGGTTATTCCCAGTTAGGGATTGACCTGAGCGCAGATTGCACAGAACGTAATTTGGTTCCCCTGTTGGAACAATATTTTCTCCGGCCTTCCAGTTTTCCTGTCGAACAGTTGTCGGGTTTGGCAACAAAGATTTCCGAATGTCAACAGAAGGGAACTCCCCTCTGCACAGCACGGATGATCAATTTGTTAGATTCCCTGATTCTTTGCTGTATGGAAACACCGGAATCCACCACCTCCTCTTTTGAAGCGCAGCTGTCTGCCTATCTGGACACCAACCTTCACTGTCCTCTGCGCCTATCGGAAATTGCCGATGCCTTCTATATCAGCGTCCCCCAGTTAGAAAGGCTCTGCCGCCGCTCTTACCACAGCGGTGTGATTGCCCTGTTGAAACAGCGCCGGTTTCAAAAAGCGCAGCAGCTGTTGATCAGTACCGACCTTTCCGTTCAGGAGATTGGGAACATTGTGGGCTACCCGGACCCTGCACATTTCTCCGGGTTCTTTAGCAGCTGTGCAGGTATGTCTCCCAGGGCGTATCGGATGCAGAGCAGGCTATATGCATGAGGCATCAGAGTTCGCTATTTTTCTATTTTCCCTGTTGACTGTCACGTTGCGCCATAATTTATACTGGGGTTAAGTGAGGTAAATGATTATGAAAATGTTGATCAGGGAATTTACAGAGCTTACGAGTGTCAGTGTGCGCACACTGCACTATTAAGAACGGAGCCGCTCCCGAGGATAAACTAACACCATAGATGCTTTTGACATTCTCTTTAACAGATTAGAATGTTAACAGCATTAAATCTATCTGCTCTTTTACGCCTTTATATAGTTGCTCCAGCATCTAAAAGTGTAAAAATGCGTAATTCTATCTGCCCCAAATCTGTTTTTATAGCTTTTTCGGCATCTAACATTACGAGAAATGGAAAATCTATCTGTTGGCAGGTCACTATTTTAATACTTTTATGACATCTAAACATATGAAAAGCAAAGATTCTATCTGCCGAAGCTTCACTTTCCCTTGTAAATTCAGCAGATAGAACACTCCAATCTTGAGTTTTTGTTGGAAATTTCCCAGTTTAGTGGGGCATTCGTCATATTGCACAAACACCCTTTCTAAGTCTCACACTTCCTGGCACCCCGGACAATAATACACCGTGCCGCCCAGATAGGTCATCTTCTGTATAGTATTCCCACAATAAGGACAAGAACTTCCCAGCGTCTTCTTACTCAACCTGGTTCGATATCCGCCCGGTTCCCCAAACAGATTCTTCTCCGTATCCCTGCCGCCCAGCTTGGTCATCTGTTCCGGTACGGAGACAACAGCTTCATAGACTCTTTTCCAATCTGCTTCCCTTATCGTATTGATCTTGCGCTTAGGATGCAGACCTGCTTCCAGCAGGATATCCTGCAAGACACCGTTTCCCAGACCGGGGATCCGCTGTTCTGTAGCCAGGAATGCTTTTATGGACAACGTTCCCGAAACTTCTTCCCGGAGGGTACGAAAATATTCATATGTAAACTCTTCCGTTCCGGGCATTGGCTTCTCTTTTGCCACCAGATAATAACGATTTTTATATTCCTGTGGTTTTATGAGAAACATGGCGCCATACATCTGCACAGTACAGATCAGGCTGCTTCCATCCTCCATAGTAATTCTTGTCTGGTATCTTCCCGGCAGCTTTTTTCCATTGGGTAAATATTTCACTGAAGTCCCGTCTCCCACTACGAAATGATAATCCTCTATTTCCATTTCAATCATACTGCCGATACCGGTAGATTCTCCGATTACTTTTCCCTCCATTTTGGAAGAATAATCTGCCGGATCACCTTCGTACCAGGCAAAACTATGTGGCGTATGAGCGGCATGAACTTCTGTTATACGTTTGCCTTTTACAGTCTGATTGAGCTGCCCTGCAATGACCATACTTTCCGGTATCTCTATCATAGACTTCCTCCTTTTACCTCGCCCTGCCTTATTTCTTCCATCTTTCCAGAGTAGGGAAATAGGCCATCAGCTGTTCTTTCGCTTGTTCCAATGTAGCTGCCCTGCCGCCTTCTACTTCAAATCCGGCACAAAAGTCAGCCATTTGTTCCATGGTACATTCTGATGGGAAATGACCATCACTGTAACAATAACTGCAATATTTTTCCTGCGGGCTGCCATCTGCCTCGGTACCGTACTGATCCGGGCGCATGGGCATGCCGCAGCTTTGGCATATTTTCAGGTTTTCCGCTGTCTTATTCTCTGTCTTATTCTCCATTTTATTGTCCTCCAGATATGTTGCGTTGTCATATTCAAACCGGTAAGGCTATTCGAAAGCTTCGTAACATGTTACAAGAAGACTATAGCAAATATAATCTGACATCAGTATGTCATATTTTAAAAAATAGATTCAAAAATATTATAATTGATCCCGGGAAAATAATCAGCCCAAAAGCTGTTTCCCATCCAATTCATAAATCCCTCCGTTTTCCGTATGATACAGCTTCACCATATCTTCAAAAGGCGTATCATTGATATAGGAAAACAGCGTCATAATGCAGGCACTATGGGTAACGATCAAAGTGTCAGACTGTTCTCTTGCCGCAATTCGTTTCAGTGCGGGAATCAGCCTGTCCAATAGGTCTTGATAAGATTCTCCTTGTGGAATTCTGGTATATCTGCGGTTGCGATGCCAATTCTCATATTCCTGCGGATACACAACGCGGACCTGTTTCCAGGTCCTTCCTTCCCAGCTTCCCAGGTTGAACTCCTCCAATCCCGGTTCCACTCTATACGGAACACCGGTCTGATACGATACAATGGCTGCCGTCTGCCTGGCCCGTTCCAGACCGCTGGTGTAGATTGCACCAATAGCAGGCTGCCTGTTAACTAAAAGATTCGCCAGCTGCCCGGCCTGCTCCTTCCCTCTGTCATTCAGAGGAATATCCGTACTTCCCTGTATCCAGCTTTTTACATTCCAGTCTGTCTCACCGTGTCTCGCTAATAACAGCTTCATCTGCGGCTCCTTCCTTATATCTTACAAGCATTTTCTCAATACGTGCAGCTATTTCCTGACAAACATCTTCCGGCTCCAGCACACAGCTTTTTTCGGCACGCTATTTCTCTATCTCAAGCTTCTCACAAATCATATCTCCTACAAAGCGCAGCTCTCCCATCTCCTGAAGTGCCTGTTCCATCTTCTCCTGATAACCGCGGGCTTTCTCAGAATCACCGGATTCCCGGTAAATTTTATAGTAAGATGCTGCCTCAAAGTATTTTGCCACACCATAGTATTCCCGCATATCTTCCCCGGCTTTCACACCGGCTGCCTCATTGCTGTAATACATTTCTACCATCTGCCCATAGCTTTCCTCTTCCAACCGATAGTAAAAAGAATCCTCTGAATAGCTGTAGCTATCATTTTCCCGAAAAGAATGGATAGCAAAAGCTACTGCACCCACCAGCATTACGCACAAAATGCCGATAATGATATCCAATGTCACATTCACAGGGTTAAATGAACTCCCGCCATGCTGGTCTCTGTGCTTATTTTTGATTATTTTATTTTCCATTACTCACAGCCTCCTCCAGCATGACTGCCCGTCTTGCCTTAGTCAGATCTTTAAAGCCCTCTGCTTCCTCCTGTGATAAACCACAATAAGTCTGAAGCATACGGGTCACATTCCGTTCCATAGCCTGAAGCGCCTGACGGTTCTGCTCATTATCTGCCCCTTCATAATACTGATAATTCTCCATATCTAATGATCCATAGAAATAATCCAAACTCTCCACAAGAGTTTCCAATATGGATTCCATATCCTGATATTCAGGCGGACACACTACCCTCATGATATCCGTGTACACATAGAGATAATTTTGAGATACACGTTCTACGGGAGCATACTTCTCGTAGGCACTGTCATACGCATAAATATAATTTTCATTGCAAAATGCATTGAATGCAAGAAAATCTTCCTCCGCCAGATATCGGTCCATAATCTCCATGTATTCTGAAGCATTTTTCTCTGCCCGGTTCTGTATCCACATCCGCCGCAGTTCATAAGATCTGCCGCCTATGATAAAAGCAGCAACAATCAATATGCAAAGCACTGCAATCGTAACTACACGAATGACAGCACTCGTATACCTGTGAGTACTGTCCCGGACACCACGCTGTGTTGTTTCAAAATCGCTATGGTAACGCTTCATGGCTTTTATATGTTTCTGCGCCTGTTCATTGGGCCTGCCGCAATAAGGGCATGTTTCTGCCTCCAGGGAAAGGTTCCCTCCGCAATAATTACATTTCATTCCTGTTCCTCCAGCCATTCCGAGAATTCCGCATAATATTCCCAGTTCCATACAGGTTTATCGTCCAACAGTGCTTCATAATAAAGTTGCTGTAACGTCTCATATTCGCCATTCTCATACAGTTCGCTCATGGCGGGAAAGTTCTGCTGTCCCCATATGTAATCTGCTTTGTTGTCCCTGTCATATTTATGATTTTCCCAGACAAACAATCCCCCCAGAAGAAGCGCTGCAGCTCCCGTGATCGTCAGTATCCTGCAAATTCTCCTGCCCTGACTCTTCAGCTCCCTTTTTACCGTCTCCCGAGGGACCTGTTTCAGGCTTTCCATGTCCCGGCGGACACGGTGCAGATTATCCATGTATTCCTGTTCCGCACCCTGAACCAGGAGCGTATCGCAAAACGGGCATTTAGGCAGATTTTCTTCTACTTCGGCTCCGCAGCTGGTGCATATGATTTTTGGGCCCATTTATGTCTTTCCTCCGATCTGCCCCAAAATTTCGATTTTGGGCGGATATCACTTTGCTTTTGTATAAAAATTTTCTCACTGCACACACTATTTGTCAACCATAAACATAGGAGGTACCTTTATGACCCCTCTTTCCATTCATCTGGAAGAAAATATCGCTTATGCCAAATCTCTGTTTCCCATTCCGAAAAGCTTCGATTTCGTCACCAGAGATTTGTATCTCGGCAGTACCAAAGGCTACTGGATCGGCATCAACGGATTCTGTAAGCTTGACGTACTGCAGCAGATCTTCTCAGATCTGCAGAACCCACGGTATATGCAGGATAATACTGTAAAAGAAATTACGCGCTACATGAACACCCGCATCGGCTATGCTCAGGCTTCTCTTACCGATAACTGGGAGGAGATCGAACGCGGCGTATTGAGCGGACCCTCCGTGCTTTTCATAGATGGCTTTTCACAGGCAATCCTGTTAGACGTACGAACTTATCCCACCAGAAGCGTGGAAGAGCCGGAGACAGAGCAGGTGACAAACGGCTCAAGGGACGGTTTCGTGGAAACCATGCTCTCTAACACGAACCTGATCCGGAGAAGAATCCGTTCCCCCAAACTTACCTTTGAAGTTGTTTCGGTTGGCTCCATCAGTAAGACAGATGTGGCCATCGCTTATATGGACAGTCTTGCTGATGATACGCTGCTTACAAAGCTTCGGCAAAAACTGCAGAGTCTGAATGTTACCACTCTGACCATGGGAGCCCGAAGCCTGGAAGAACTGTTAGTCCCGGAAAAATGGTATCATCCGCTGCCCTCCATACACAGGACCCAGCGGCCGGATGTAGCCTGCAGCTTTCTGACAGAAGGCTATATTGCAGTAATCGTGGATAATTCCCCCTCTGTGATAATCCTTCCCTGCAGCATCTTTCAGTTCACCCAGACACCGGAGGATTATTACAAAAGTCCTGTCATCGGCACCTATTTTCGGATCGTACGTTTTCTGTGTATTCCCGTAAATCTGTTATTAATGCCCGTATTCCTGTTGATAACTGTGTATTATCCACAACTGTCTGATCGGCTGCACCTGTTATCCACACAGGATCTGCCGGGACCCACGATCATATTTTACTGCTTTGCGGTGGAACTTTTGCTGGACCTGTTCAAGTATTCCGCCTCCTTGAATTCCGGGCACTTCTCCGGTTCTCTTTCTATCATAGGCGGACTCATCATTGGAGATGTTGCGGTAGATCTGCACTGGGCCTCTGCGGAAATCCTTTTTTATGCGTCTTTGACTTTGCTGACAACTCTGTCACTTTCCAGCATTGCCTTTGCAGATGGGATTAAGATTTATCGGTTATTTCTGTTGACTACTACTGCCATCGGCGGTCTATGGGGATTCCTTATCGGATTGACACTGGTGTCGATTTCCGTTTTTACCACACCTGTTTTTGGCGGAAAAAGCTATTTCTGGCCCTTATTTCCTTTCGACCGCCATGCCCTGGGAACGCTGCTATACAGACATCCCACTTACAAAGAACAGCCCGGCAAGCTCCCCCGCCATCTATAAGATGGCGTGACATCAATAAAATGGCGTGACATTATCAGATGCCACGCCATCTTAAGATACAAAAGGAGCCGCCGGGCTGTCCTTATACTAATCCAATACTTCCTCTAGTGCCTTGATCACAATCTTTAACGCTTCCACTCTCGCATATCGTTTATCCACAGATTCCAGGATATGCCAGGGCGCATAAGTGGTACTGGTCTTCTGCAGCATTTCATTCACTGCCACCTCATAATCATCCCACTTTTCACGATTACGCCAGTCTTCCTCCGTAATTTTCCACTGCTTCTGCGGCGTATTCTGACGCTCCGTGAATCGCTCCAGCTGGGTATCCTTATCAATCTGTACCCAGAACTTGATTATTACTGCTCCCCACTGAGACAGTTCCTTCTCAAATTCATTGATTTCATTATAGGCCCGCTGCCAGTCATTGGTACTGCAAAAGCCTTCCAGACGTTCCACCATGACCCGGCCATACCAACTGCGGTCAAAAATAGCAATATGTCCTGTCTTAGGCAATCTGGTCCAAAATCTCCACAGATAATGCCTTGCTTTCTCATGAGGTTCCGGGCCGGCAATCGGATGTACCTCAAATCCTCTGGGATCCAGTGCCTCCGTAATACGCTTGATATTGCCTCCCTTTCCGGCAGCATCCCAGCCTTCATACGCAATGATCACAGGAATCTTCTTTCGATAAAGCCTGTAATGAAGTGCACTCAGCTTATTCTGAAGCTGCTTCAATTCTTCTTTATACGCCTCTTCCTTTATGGTTTTATCCAGAGGAATCTCATTCAGCTTTGGCATTTTCACCAATGGGAAAACATTTTGCAGCAAAGGCACCGCCAGACTCTCATTCTGTAAAGCAATATCAATACCGCTGCATAACGTTTCCAGGACCTGAAGCTGTGCCCATTTTTTCTCCTCAGCATCTACAATATACCATGGAGCACCGGCTACGTTGGTATCACGCAGATATTTGTCGAATACCTCCAGATATTTATCATAATGCTTATTCTGCCACCTGTCCTGTTCGCTGACTCTCCAGGCAGTATCTTTCTTTTCCTCCAATTCGCCAAGCCGCTTCTTCTGCTCCTTTTGCGATATCTGAAAAAAGAATTTCATTACCAGGTAACCGTTATCCGTAAGCTGCCTTTCGAACCGTTTGATACTGTCTATACGGCCATAGTATTCTTCTCTGGAAAGCTTTCCCTGCGCCCTCAGTCCACAGATTTCATCTGCCCAGCCGTTATCCAGGAATACAAATTTGCCTGCTTCCGGGATTTTCACAAAATAACGATATAAAAAAGGTCCGCGCTGCTCTTCCTGCGTTGGCTCTGCCATGGAAGCCACTTTAAAAAATCTGGGATCGATACTGCGGATAATACTCCCGATAGCACTTCCTTTACCGGCAGCTCCCCAGCCTTCAATAAGTACAATGACAGGCAGTTTATGTTCCTTAATTTTCATCTGTTGCACAGCCAGTTTCTCATGAGCATCCTCAAGACGGCTTTTTAATTCCTGAGCCTGTGGTTTCTCTTCTGAAATCCATTCCTTCAGCATCTTACTTTCCTCCTTGCTCTCATTGCAGCTGTTTATAACATTATAACCCGGTATTCCTATTTTAGTCATCATCAATTGTTTATTAAACATAAATGATTGATATGTGTAGCGCTAACTATTTAAGGGAATCTAAAACCGCATTGTCATGCTTTAAATTCTAAGATATCATGGTACCGGGTTCTCAAGAAGACAAAATACCTATTGACCCCTATGATAATTACTTTCAAGGAGCACACAATGAATCATCCGGATTTTTATCAGGGAATTCCCCAGGACATACTTTGCACACACACAATCGATTGTGCCGATGTCGCCGTCCCCTTTCACCAACATGACCAGTATGAAATTTACCTGCTGTCTAACGGCAAAATTGATTTTTATCTGGAACAGCAAGGATTTCGCATGACCAAAGGTTCCGGACTGTTCATTGCTCCCGGTGTCTTTCATGGTTCGGAACATCCAATGCATGGTATATATGATACATGCAATATTCATATCAAATACACCTATTTCCGGACATTGAATTCCTTACAGACGGATCTGGCCAAAGTATTATATCAATCGGCAGATACGCCCTTTTTTCAGTTTCAGCTTACAGAAGAGCAGATGCAGTACTTTTTAGGAAAAAGTCATGAACTGGAAAAATCCCTTTGCCGGAAAAATTTCGGAGATGACATCCTCTCTGAATGTCTGTTAAAAGAAATCCTGCTCTTTCTGAACAGGTTTTCACCAACCCGTAAAAGCTCCCGTGCCACCGCCCTCAAAGTGCCTGCTTTAACAGCAAGTCTGATATCCTATATCCGGGAAAACCTTACCGGTGACCTGTCTATGGACACACTATCTGAGGTTTCTCATTATAATGGTCAATATATAAGTCGTTGTTTCAAAGAGACTACGGGAATTTCTCTGCAGCAATATATTATTCAAAAACGTCTGGACATTGCCAAAAAATATCTTGCCGAAGGCTATCCCCTGACACAGGTCTGCCATTCCAGCGGATTCCACGACTATACTAACTTTAGCAAGACCTTTACTCGATATACAGGCATGTCTCCTAAACAATATCAAATGGAGAACATGTTACGATGGTGACTGACTCTAAATGATCCAGTCGCCATCTTTAAACAGTACCACTTCTTCTCCGTTTTCTCTGATACCGGTAATGGTCAGGTCCTCCGTTCCTACCATGAAATCCACATGATTCATGGAAGAATTACCGCCTGCTGAGGCCAATTCCTCCTCACTCATCTGCGCACCGCCTTTTACGGTAGTGGGATAACATTCTCCCAACGCGAAATGGCAGGAAGCATTTTCATCGAATAAAGTATTGTAAAACAGCGTTTTCATCTGAGAAATCGGTGAGGAATACGGCACAATTGCCACCTCTCCCAGTCTTCTGGAGCCCTCATCACCATCCAGAATAGATTTCAAGGTCTCTTCTCCTTCCCGGGCATGATACTCTACGACCTGTCCTTCCCTGAACGTCAGACTAAAGTCCTTGATCAGATTGCCCCGATAGCTCAGCGGCAGCGCACTGACTAAAGTACCTTCCGCTGCTCTGCAGTCAGGCATGGTAAAGATCTCTTCCGTTGGCATATTAGCTTCAAACACAGTACCGGTACCTGCTACTTCGGAACCTCCTTCCCAGATGTGATTCTTCACCAGACCTACCGTAAAATCTGTTCCCAGACTATTCTGATAATGCAGCTTTTCAAACGCATAATCATTCAGCATGCGGCACTTCTCTTTTAAGAAGCTGTCATGCTCCTGCCATTTCTGCACTGCATCTCCGTCACCGATCCGTACTGCCTTAAGAATTTTTTCCCAGAGACTTCTCATGGCATCCTCTTCGCTCATTCCCGGGAACACCTTCTTCGCCCACTGCCTCTGAGGTACTGCTGCCACTGTCCATGGTATCTCGCTTGACATCATCAGTTTATAATGCTCCTCCAGAGCCTTATCCATAGCGGCACTCCGGATATGCATCTTCTTCGGGTCAACCCCTTTCAGACTTTCCGGGTCACTTCCGCTGACAGAGATATACCCGGCACCACGCCTGGAATAATAATTGTAGGACTCTGCCTTCCACTCCGGCACCGTGGACAGGACTTCCTCCGAAGCATTTTCATAATACTGTCTCGTCTCCACAGAGTCGCTCCATTTCATGATCACCTCTCCGGCTCCGGCACTGTACGCCTCTTCTATTAAAAGCCTTGCAAATTCATAATGCTCCACCGGGCAGCTGATCACGATTTCCTGACCCGGCTGTGCATTTACACCCGTACGCACCACCAGACGGGCGTATTCTCTTATTTTATTCTCACTGATTCCGTAAAAATTGCTCATGATTTGAACCTCCTGTATCATTTTATCCATTATAGCTTTTTCCCACTCTTATTGTAAAGGGATTTTGCCCTTTTCAGACTTGTCAAAGATAAAAAAAGAAGGTATAGTAAAGGCACAGTTTTTATTCCTGACTGAATCTGCATATCCCCAAAGGAGAACAACCATGTACCTGATTTCACCCGACAAAAAGCAGTACAAAGCCAATCTGCACTGCCACAGCACTCTGTCCGATGGGAGAAAGACCCCCGAAGAGCTGAAAGAACTTTATCGCAGCCACGGCTATGATGTTCTGTCCATTACCGACCACGAAATTCCTAAAAGCCACAACGACCTGAACGAGCCGGGTTTTCTTATGCTTACCGGCTATGAGGCTTATATCCGCCCCTCAGCCACCTGCACCTACGACCGTTTTGCGTCTGAGGTTCACCTGAATCTTTTCGCCAGAGATCCCGAGAATGAGACAAGCATCTGCTATAACCGGGCCTTCTGTAAATACCTGAACGATGAGCAGGCTGCTCAACTGGTAAAGGCCGGTTCACAGCGCCCCCGTGAATACAAGCGTGAATATATCAATGAATTTATCCGCACTGCCGGAGAAAACGGCTATCTGGTAGCCTATAATCATCCCTACTGGTCCATGGAGGATGAAGCCGATATACTGGCATACGAAGGTTATTTCAGTATGGAAATGTGCAATTACGGCTCTTATGTAACCAATCACCTTGAGTACAACGCTGCTGTATACGACAAAATGCTCCGTGCCGGGAAGCATGTTTTCTGTCACTCCGGAGATGATAACCACAACACGTATCCGGTGGGACATACGCAATCTGATTCCTTTGGTGCTTTCACCATGATCCTGGCCGATGATCTCACCTACGATAATATGATCAATGCAATGGAGCGCGGAGAAATGTATTCCTCCATGGGACCTCTTTTCAAAGAAGTGTCTGTGGAAGATGACCATATCCATGTGGAATGCTCCGAGGTTGCTTCTATTTGCGCATATTTCGGAAGCAAAACCCCAAAGCGTGTGATTGCAGAACCGGGACAGGTTCTGACAAGTGCCGATATTCCTTTAGATGCAGATGCAAGATATGTGAGAGTGTCCATCTTCGACCGCGAGGGAAAAGCTGCCGATACGCGTGGCTTCTTCCGTGATGAACTCGGACTGCCGCCAATAACAGAATAACGCAGAAATCGGGTAAAAGACTGCCATGTCTCTTACCCGATTTTTCATTTAAATGATACTGCGACTTTTGCAAATACCGTTGCAGCTTACATCAACTCTGCCATCCGTTCCCGGTATACTTTGACAAAATAAATGATCTCCGCAATGGCTGTAATGCTCCAGGAGAACACATACAACAGATATAAAGAAGGAATCGTGTTAAAATATGCAAAAATGGTATATACCCAGATTACTCGGAACACACAGGAGCCCATGAATACGATAATCGTAGGCACCAGACTCTTCCCCAGCGCCCTGGATGCTGCGATCGTACAGTCCATGAAAGCTGATACCGCGTAGGAAAGTCCCATAATGGTCAGTCGTTTCATCCCCGCTTCAATGACCGCAGGCTCTCTGGTGAACAGTGCCAGAAAAGTTTCCCCGAAACATACCAGAGTCACACCCATCACCAGCCCGATTCCAAAGGAATATGCCAGGCTGACAAAATAACTCTTGAGAATCCTGCCTTTCTTCTTAGCACCATAGTTCTGTCCCATGAAACTGCTGCAGGCTGTGTAAAATGCCGCCATAACATCATACACAAGAGCATCCGCATTAGCTGCTGCAGAGTTTCCCGACACCATAGTGGTACTGAAAGAATTGACACCCACCTGAATGAACAGATTTGCAATCTGGAAAATGGCATTCTGCAGTCCCGAAGGAAGACCAATCCCCAGGATATCTTTCACTTTGCCACGGGTAAGCCGAAGCTGCTTTAAACGAAGTCCATACACTTCCCGTGTCCTGAATAGTGCCGCCAGAATCATCACCGCAGACAGATACTGGGAGATAATGCTGGCAAGCGCCACTCCTGCCACATCCATATGACACACAATTACAAAGAACAGATTCAGCACAATATTTACCACACCGGCTAAGGCCAGGTAACGAAGAGGACGTTTCGTATCTCCCACCGCACTGAATACTGCATTACCAAAGTTATAGATTGCCAGAGCCGGCATCCCCAGGAAATAAATCCGTATATAAAGCACTGCACCGTCAATCAATTCCGGCTTGGTGTTAAGCAGTTCCAGAACATTCCTTGCAAAGCAGACACCAATCAAAGTCAATATCACACCGATCATCAGACTCAGCAACGCCGCTGTATGAACCGTCTCTGTCACTTCTTTTCTGTTCTTTGCCCCCAGATGAAGCGCTGCCAGCACATTGATTCCGCCTGACACTCCGATCAGGAATCCGGTGAACATAGCCACCAGTATGGATGTAGAACCTACAGACCCCAAAGACAAAGAACCGGCAAACTGTCCTATCACCGCAATATCCGCCATATTGAATAAGACCTGCAGCACGTTAGAAAGCATCAACGGCAGGCTGAAAATCAGTATCTGCTTCCCCAGCTTTCCCTGCGTAAGGTCTTTTGCATCCTGTTTCATATTGACATGAAACCTCCCTCTTCCGTATTGCCCTTACATCATAATGCCACCAAATCGTTTTGTCAATCAGCAACTGCTGACCCACAGGGACAGTCCCAGTTCAACAGACAAAGATTTTCAAAATCATCTGTATCATAGTAATTGACTAAGATACTCCAAAACCTCTATCTTACAAGAATGCTTCTTGCTCTCCTTATCATATGCAATACCGACCGCCAGAACTCGCCCGGTATATTGGGGCTTCTCGCCCAGCTTTCCATGAAACTTCAAGGCATATTTGCGATCTTTTATCTGCCGGATAGCTTCCAAGGCCGTATGATCCACCTTCAACTCAAGGATAATACAATCATCATCCTTCCGATACGGATAGAAAATAAAGTCCACGTACCCAATTCCTGCCTTGTCTTCCCGCTCAATCCGATAAGTATCCCTTGCCTCCAAATAAACTAAGCTTATCACTGCTGTCAATTCGGCTTCATTGCTATAGCTTAGCAATGGACTTTCCGTATTATGCGTATATTCTAAAATTTCAAGCATCGTTTTCGTATCGCCAGCTTTTGTCGCCTGAAGCATTCGTGCCGACTCTTTTGCCAACCGATGAACATAGCCCAATGACGGTTCTTTCGCAATCATGTCCGCAAATTTGTCCATCAATTCCTTATTCGGGATAGACACATAGCCATCTTCGTAATTTAGAAAACCATATACCACCATTGCGGAAAAAATTTCATTTTTTGTGGTCAAATTCATGGATGTAGCCGCGTACTCCCTTACTTTTGCACTCACAGGTGTGCCCGACACCAACAGAGCAAGATCATCCCTGACATCGGCAATATTTTTTTCTATATAATAAAAGATTTCATCGTATGGGCCAGAGTTCGTCCAATAATTTCCCAGATTGTTATTCATTAACGCAAATACCACGGACCGTGGATTATAGACTCTCTCCCCTGCTTTCGTATGATATCCGTTGTACCAAATGCGCAAGCCCGCGCGAGTTACTTTGCTCACTTCCTTCAATTGCTTTTGATATCTTTCGTAAAGTTCGTCTACCTCTTTTTCCGTAAATCCAAAATACTCTGCATATTTTTCTTCTGTGACCATTGTGTATTCACAGAACATGTTCAGTTCAGAACCGCTGGAATATTTTTGGATTGGGAGAATACCCGTCATATAAGCAAATTCCACATAGGGCTGTCCTTTCAGCAAATTACTGAGGAAATCAAGATAATCCCCTTTGTCCTTGTCATTCACAAAATCTCTGTGAAAAATGTAATCCCATTCATCCAGTACAAAAATGAAAGTGGCATCTTCCCTAGTCTCATAAATCCGGTTCAGCACATCCCAGATTGCATCTTCCGGCTCCATCCAGATATCCGGAAATGCACTTTTCAAATCGTAAATAAGATTTTTTTTGATTCTGGAAATATATTGTGTATATGTTGTACACTCATTTGGAATCTCGTTAAATGTAATATAAATCACATTATGCTTATTAATGTGATTCTCAAACTTCTCAGCTGCACCAATCTTTAATTTTTGAAATACTTTGCGGCTATCACTGCCTTTGCTAAAAAAGGACGCAATCATGCTCGCCATCAATGTTTTTCCGAAGCGACGCGGTCTCGTGATACACACATATCTATTGTCTTTCCCCTGACCTTTTTCCTCCTGTGCCAAGATATCCTCGCTGTTTGCGGCCAAAGGGATTAAATCCTGCAACATCAGGGATTTATCAATAAAATACGTGCCTGCAGCCTCATTAAAAAAAAGCTGAAAGGGCTTTTTGCTGTTTAAATATACTCCCATGCCTTCCTCGCACTCCTTTCTGAAGCATTGTAACAGTTCAGATTCCTTCACTGTTACAATGGCATTACATTCCACTCCTGTAATGTCTTGGTCGCAATTCCTATACTATTATAGCGTATTCCTATCACATTGCTCAATACTTTTGTCATAAAATTTCTGATTGTGCAATACCAAGGTTACAGTTCAGATGTCCACACCGGCGGTTTCTGTTCCTGCTGCATCCATTCACCATCCTGCGGATTCGGATGCCATAGCGGACAATGAGATGATCCAGCATGCTATTAACTATATCTGGTCCCATTATGCGGAAAATCTCTCCAGGGAGGATGTGGCCAATGCTGTCTACCTGGATTCCTCCTATTTCAGCCGCATTTTCAAGCAGAAGACCGGCATGAGCTTTATCAGTTATCTGACTACGGTAAGGATGGAAAAGGCTGCAGAGCTCCTAAAGACTCAGATGAATGTATCCGACATTGCAGCCGCCGTGGGCTATCTGCACAGGAACCGCTTTATCACCAATTTCCGGCAGTACAGCGGATATACCCCCACAGAATACAGAAAGAAAATCTTGATGAAGGACTGAGGCTATGAAGAGGAAGCATTTAAAAAACCTTTGGACTAAGATAAAATCCCATTCCGGAGCTTTTCTGAATACCCTTTTGGGCAGTAAGCTTTTTCTGCAAAATTTTTTATATATCGGCGGCATTATGATGCTTTTCTTTTTGGTGTTTGCAATAACCACCTATAAGCAGTCTTATGATATCCTGCTGAACGAATTTTCTGCCTCCTCCGAGCACCAGCTGGAGATCACCGCCAACACAGTGGATACCCATTTAAAGGACATGCGGTACATTATTGCAACCCTGGACAAAAACAGCCTTGCCCAGGCCTTTTTTGCTTACCAGGATCCGGAAAGGCTGCATGAGGGGTTTGAGGATCGTCTGCAGGAATCGCTTCAGTCTTATATCAACAGTCATTCCTCCATCGATTCGATCTACCTGTATTCCGGGCTGACAGACACCATTATAACCGACAGTACCATGATAAGAAGTTCCCAGCTACAGGACAACAGCTGGATGGAATACCTCACCCAGGAGACGAATTCAGGATCCATCCTGCTTCTTCACAGGGCGAAGGATGATTTCTATCCCTATATCCTGACACTGATGAAGCCCATGGAGATCAATGGATACAAAGCAGCCATCGTGCTGAACCTGAACCTGAGCAAGGTGTCCTACCTGACAAATGTATCCAGCGATCCCTACCAGGAAATCTATCTGGTATCCGATGAGAAGCAGGTGCTCTACCGCTATTATCAGCAGGAATTATTGGAGCCTCTGGAGAATTTTCCGAAGCTGTCCGGCCTTCAGGACACAAAGGCTCTTTCCTCCACAGTGATCACGGACAGCTCCGACTCCTATATCCTTACCCAAATCCATTCCCAGCATTACCCCTGGTATTATGTGACCATTACCAATCTGGAGATGTATACCAACCAGCTGGCCAGCAACAATGCTTTTCTGACGATTTTGTTCCTGGGGCTGTTCCTGGCCGCCCTGCTGATCAGCTTTTTATTCAGCGTGCGCTCCACAAAGCCCATACACAAGCTTCTGATCCTGCTAAAGGATCCTCACAATGCCATCTCCAACGATCCCCTGGCAAAGAATGAGATCCATTACATTTCCGAACAGATCATCAGCTATGCCCAGCAGAACAAGGAGCTGTCGGACGAGCTTACCAAACGGCTAAACCTCCTCAACGAGACAAAGCTGCTGGCGCTGCAGTCCCAGATCAACCCCCACTTTTTATTCAATACCCTGAATATGATACACACTTATGAATGCGAGGAATTGGGCTACAGACACAAGCTTCCGGAGCTTACCTTAAGCTTAAGCAGACTTTTGAGATACGCCTTCCAATCCACAGATCTGGTGACGCTGGACACGGAGCTGAATTTTACAAAGATGTACCTTTCCCTTATGCAGAAGCGTTACAACAACCGTTTTCAGATAATTTACTGCATGGAGCCCGAGACGCTGGAGATCAGGGTTCCCAAGCTGTTCATACAGCCCATTATCGAAAATTCCATCTTCCACGGGCTGGCCAAAAAGCCCACTGCAGATGGTGTCCTGACCCTTTCCTCCGGCTGGAAGGATGGGAAATGTATGATAACCGTTCACGATAACGGCGTGGGAATGGACTTGCAGACCCTGGAGGCACTGCGCAGCATTGCGGATGAGGAAATCCCACAAAACAGCAGTGTGGGGCTGCGGAACGTTATTGTGCGGATGAAGCTTTTGTACGGCGAGGAATTCACCTTTACGATTGATAGCAGGGTTGGGGAAGGATCTACCTTTATGCTTTGGTTTCCGACGGTTTATAATCGTGAGGAAAGGTGAGGAGTAGAGAAGTCGCCCGA
>JBGVLR010000115.1:0-11176 GCA_045124375.1 Acetatifactor sp. | reverse complement strand
TGCCGGGAAATTTGGTTTTTACATAATCTGCGATGATGGCTTTCTGGTTCTCAATGGAAACATTGTCCTTGGATTGCTCATCATCTACAGAGATGCGGACATAACCCGCGATATCGTAGATTGATGTCATGTTCGCCTCCTGTACAATCATATCTGTTGGTTATATATATATTACAGACAACATTGTAAATTACGAAGATGAAAATTGCAAGAAGAAAAATGCGGAAGAAACAGAATTCTTCCGCATTCGTCATTCTATATCACATCTGCATCTCCACTTGTTTTGATTTCTGTTCTTTGGCTCGCTGGACGGCCTGTTCGGCACAGCGTTTTTTGTTATAGGCGAGTAAGGCCAATGTGCTCTCAAACAGATCTTCCTTGCCAGAGTGGTAGACGGCAACCAGATATTTGTCCTTTTTCCATTTGGGATACATGGTCTTCAGGCGGCGCTGCAGATCTTCATCCTGAGATTCTGCTTTGGTCAACCAGACAGAAATGATTTTCTTTTCCTCATTGCGTTCAATCTCCAATTATGCCGCCTCCTTTCCATGGGTAGTATTTCCAGAAATTCTCATAATGATTCGAATAGGCATAATCCTCCTGTCAGATAGATTGTTCGTGGGTGTGGATATTTTCTTTTTCTCTGTCTTTCAGTGCAGCATCGATATGGGATTTGATTCTCCAGAGCATCTGGGTTTCCTCCCGGAGATCCTTGAATGCTGCGTAGTCGGCATCGTGCTGCTGTTCCAACTCTGTATAACGTGTCTGGATCGCTTTGGCGTTGTATTTTCCATCAGGACAATACTTGGTAAGCAGCCGGTTGGCAGCATAGAACTGGTTCAGCTCTGCTTTATGCTCAGCCTTGTATTTCTCTTTGGCTTTTGTAAATTTGATATTCCGTAGACCATCAGCGATAGACTTCAGTCGCTTGTAGGTATCCCAGGCATCCGGGATCTTCTGCAGTTCCTTCATTTCTGCGGTCTGTGCATCCAGAAGAGCTTTCTTCTCATTGATGATGGAACGCTTTTCTATGACGAATGTTTCCAGAGATTCCACATCGGTGATGCTGTGTTCCTGCAGGAAGGTAATGATCTCACTGAGTTCTTTCAGATTGTTGGCTCTGGCTTTCTGGCTGTAGGCACCGGCATTGCGCTGATTGAAATAGATCTGCAGAAGGGAAATCAAATCCGGGGTCTGAGGTTTGCTCAGTTCCTCTTTCGCTTCCTTCAGCCAGTCCAGCAGGGCAGCGATCTTCTTCCGGACACTCTGGATCAGAGAATTGGTTGCCTTGATCCAGCGATTGAACTCGCCCTTGTCCGTGCAGATTCCTTTAGCTTCCATCTGCCGGACAGCGGGGCCCTCATGGATGGTGGGTAGCAGGTCGATGCCCTGACGCTCATAGGAACGGTGATCGATTCGTTCACCGTTTCCTTTTTCCTCAAACTTGGCGTTGCACAGAGCCGCCCATTGCTCCCGCCAGTATTCCAGCGTTTCCGGAGATCCCCAGTCGGTTGTGGGAACGGCATTGAAACTGTAGTTGCCGTCCGAATCCAGAAGCCGGTTTCCATCTTCGTCCAGTTCATAGACTCGGTGCTGCTTGCAGCCCCATTTCCCGTTTTCTTCAATAGGGCGGATAGGTGACATAACATGGAAGTGAGGATTGGAAATACCGCCGGGTTCGGTATCCGGAACATGGACAGCAAAGTCCACCACCATGCCCCGGGAGACAAAGTGTTCCAATAAAAAACGCCTTGCAAGAGCGATGTTCTCATCCAAAGAGAATTCGTTCTGCAAGGCAATGTCGAAACTATATGCAAGCTGAGCATTCTTACCCCGCTCGGCTTTTTCTACGGCATTCCAGAGCGTCTGACGGTCTGCATACTCTCTGGGAGCATGATCCGGCAGCAGGATCTCAGAACAGATCACTCCGTTCTTTCTGGTGTAGTCGGAAGTCTCACCGTAATACTCGCTGTGAAGTTTTTCTCCGGCCCGGTAGGCCGCAGCGGCGATGGCCGACTGACCTTTGCTGCGCTTAATCTGTGTCACATTCATGTGGAACAATGCCACCGGAATCCACCTCCCCGTATTTTTGTCTGTGGAGCAGAACCCAGTTATGTACCATACGCTTTACCTCGGTGTCGCTGAAGATATTTTCCAGAAGTTCAATGACCTCTGGGAGTGTCAGTTCTTTGATCCCCGGGGCAATACTCTCCAGAGTGCCCGCAATGGTGCAGAGCCGATGGGTTCGTTTCTTACGTTCTCCTTTTTCATAATAAGCAATGCGATTTTCCAACCGCTCCTGCTGATGCTTCAGCTGAGCCAGCTTGCTTTCATTGCTGGCAAGTTCCTGTTGGAGCAGGTCACGCTCCATGTTTTTCTGATTCATTTCGATTTCTCCTTTTCGTAATTGTTGTTGGGATAGCCGCAAAGCGGCGCAAGGGGGACCCTTGTTCGGAGCATTCGTGACGCAAAAAAGCCCAGGCCTCTTTTGCCTGGGTTTCAGTCTCGCAGAGCGCACTACATGTGGCCAGACATGTATAGAAGTGCGCCCTTAGTTCCTAAGGGTTTTCTCCCGTAACCCCTCGTGATCCTTCGTAAATAATGCTCCCTGTAACGCACATTAGCGTTATTCTGTGTTTTTGATATACATACACCACCTTCTAAAATGTAGGCCAAAAACCTGTTGTGGCGCAACGCTTTTTCAGCTCAAATCGTTACACCTCCGCCTTTTTCCTACGATGCTTCTGAACCCGTTTCGCTGTCTGCTTTTTCTGGGCTTCCTTACGGCAGCGATCGGAGCAGTACATGGTTCGTCCTTTGGCCGGAAATGGCTTTCCACAGTGCTTGCACCTCTTGGCGGCAGCACCCTGCAAAGCTGCATTCAGTTCCGGATCGTTGGGAAGCACGCTCTCCCGGAAATACCGGCACATGGCATTTCCGCAGTAAACCTTCTCCAGCATCACGCAGTTACAGTCCAACGGCAGACAGCCGTATTCTGGATCGTAGTTGGCACATTTCTGAGTCACCAGTCTCCGGATTCCTCTCATTTCTCTCCCAGTCAGTTCCCGTATGATTTTTCCCATTGGCATTTCTCCTTGTAAAATAAAATTTGGGCAACCCTTCATGTCCTCTCGGATTACCCCCTCACTAATAGGAGAATTAAGGGGGTGAAATCGGAACCATTTTCAAAAAGATTTTTTTCTTTTTATATAAAATTTTCGTTCTGCTCTGTAAGAAAATAAAGTCCGTTCTATTGGACTACAAATTTGCGATAATCCAGATACTACAACAGAAAGAAGGTGATCAGATGGAGTATCCGTGGGAAGAATTTGAAACAGAGTATTCTTATCTCGCAGAGCTGGTGCTTGACGAAGAACCTGAATCGCAGGATGAAAAACTGTGGGATGAAGAATCCATGTTCCGCTTGGAAACTCAGTGGGAGCCTACTGAAGAGGAAGATGCAAATGCTGTTGATGAAACAGCAGATCCTGTGGTGCGTTATCTGGGGGATGTTCTGGAAAATCCCAATGATCCCGATTCGCCGATCAGCATGGCAACTTTACTGGAGCAGTTGGAGGAAACATCCGTGGAGCGGATGACTGAAGCTGCCCGGACGCAGGAAGAGTTTGAAATTTTGCTGAAAGAATGGGATCGATTGGACAGAAACCGGGAACGCCGGGAACGGTATCATGAGATCCTGAAATCGGAATATTGTCAGGAGAATCATGATGGATACAGCGGAAGAATCTTTCCTACCTCTTTGGATACGGCTGAAAGCAAACTGCTGTTCAGTGGGGATTTTCTGGATCTGATATATGATTGCCCCTATGAAATGCACAGCCTGCTTGCTAACCCGGTTCTGTCTTCAATGGTTGAGAATCTTTCTGATATTCAAAAGGAGACGTTGTATTTTCTGTCACTGCAGTTTGTCAGTACTGTGCGGCTTGCCTGTATGCGGGGACAGTCTGACCGGAATATCAGAAAGCTAAGGGATACATATACCCAGAAGTTGCAGCGGCAGCTGTATGCTTATCTGAAGGAAAAGAAAACGGCCGGACAGAGTTTGTCCAGCCGAGAGAAAGAATTTTTGATGTTATATGAGGCATCACTGAAAGAAAATGGTTCCGCAGCAAAAGTCAGAAAGGAAAACAAATATCCCAAAAGAAAACGCTTGCCGGATACGGCATCCAGAGAAGCAGAGATTGGAGTGGCTATATGAAATATGTAGTAGAGCAGAACCTGTCGATGTGGATCCGCTACAGCAAATATGAGATCCACATCTGTCAGGGAATCGAATATATCATCCCGGCCCAGGACGCATATCCCCGTCCATACAATATGCAGAAGAATAAAGAAGAACTTGTTTTGGATGCAGTCAATGTGGGACTCCTGGTTCTGGGAAAAAAGTCAGAACAAGTGATCCGGCAAGCGGTGCTGCAGTTTGTAGAAAAATATGGGTTGCTTGGAATGATGACTGCCCTGTCTGTGACTCCGGATTTTATGGAGTTTCCGCAAACCTACTTTCCTAAGAATCGTTTTATCCGGGAGAAAGGTTTGCCGACAGAAGTATTTATGAAGAAGTTTTTTCCATTCTACGATGTGGCGACAGTGCAGAAAAAGCTCGAACCCAATTGGGATGATCCTGATCATACAGCTTTCTGGAGTTTGCTGAATGGTATTTCAGATCAGCCGGATGCTGTGAGAATGAGTCTGCAAAAGGAATATGCGGAGCCTTATGAGTGGATTGTAACACAACTAAAGGATTGGGCATATATGCTGTCCACGACCTATCTTTACTATGCAGATGGTGTGGTGACGGATCTGGAAATGAATTTGACTCTTCAGATGGGAATGGAGGCCTTTGGCGGAGTTGCTCCATCTTACATCATTCTTCTCCGGGAAAAGCCGACGCTATGGTGGCATTTCAATTCGCTGCAGCAATGTATTCATATGATGCTGGCATTCATGTTGGCAGATGAAAAGAATCCTCTGCGGTTGTGTAAATACTGCCGTAAAGCTTTTATTGTGACGGAGGGAAATTCCTGGTTCTGTAAAAGTGACTGTAAGGACGAATTTGAGAGAAAAGAATCATTGGGATAATAAAACAACTGTATCATGAGTACCCAAACGGACGATGATATTTCCTGAATGAAGTACTGAAAGGGAAATATAAGCCGGTGAAGGAAGCAAATGTCCTTCACCGGCTTTTGCTGTTTGTTCAGATGTTGATAACAGCCTTGCTGCCACCGGACTTTTCCTTGGTAACAACGATTTGTTTATCGATCCGTTCTTTCAGCTCAGCCACATGGGAGATAATGCCCACAAGACGGTTGCCTTCGGTCAGACCGGCCAGAGTATTGTAGGCCTGGTTCAGAGATTCCGGGTCCAGAGAACCAAAGCCTTCATCAACAAACAGGGTATCTAGCTGAATACCGGTAGACATTTGGACTTCATCAGAAAGTCCCAGTGCCAGAGCAAGAGATGCCTTGAAGCTTTCACCGCCGGAGAGGGTTTTGACGCTGCGTTCTGTGCCGTTGTAGTGGTCGATGACATCCAGTTCCAGACCCGTCTGGCCACGCATGGTATCTGCCGTTTTCCGCCGTTTCAGATCGTACTGACCGCCGGTCATCTTCATCAGCCGCACATTGGCTCTGGCCACGATCCGATCGAAATAGGTGGTCTGAATGTAGGTTTCCAGCATGATTTTTTCTTTGCCTTTGATGGTGCCATTGGCAGTATCCGACAGGGCCCGGAGCCATTTCTGCTTTTCTTCCAGTTGGGACAGCTCTGCGGACTTGTTCTGGATGTTCTTCCGGCAGGAGGTGTTGGATGTAATACGGGTATGAACGGCCTTCTGCTCTTTCAGAATGGAGGCCTTCTGGGTGCTCAGTGCATCCTTCTTCTCCAGCTGGGCCTGCATATCAACTTCTGTGCTATCTTCCAGCTGCTTTTTCAGTTCCTGAGCGGAAGCGGACAGGCCGGTCAGTTCATCCTTGCATGCGAGATACTTCTTTTCTGCAGTTTCCAGTGCGGACTGAATGGCAGTTTGCTCGGCATCCAGAGCATTGCGATGTGCAGTGGCAGCAGATTTGCTGTCAAAGGTCAGCTTTTCCTTCAGAGCAGTGATCTGCCCGGTCAGCGACTGAATGGATGCGGCAGCGGAGGCCAGTTGCTCTTTGGCGGCAGTCAGTAATTCTTCTGCGTCGGAAAGATCCTTTTCTTTTTTGGGGATCAGATCTTCCAGAAGATTCTTTCTGTCCTGATCCTTTGCAATCTGACGGATCCGGATTTCCAGTTCATCGATGGAGTCGGTGAGTTCGGAAACGGTATCCCGGGAAACAGATTCGGCTGCATCAATTTCCTGCATCTGAAGCAGTTCGTCAGTCTGTTTCCGCAGAGCTTCTTCCTGTGTGGATACTTTACCCTTTTCCTTTGCAGCGGCAGCGCTGGCCTTTTCTGTTTCTTTGGCAGCTTTTTCGTATTCCTTCCGGGCTTTCTTGACCTCTGCTTCCGTGGGTGCAGTGTCAGCCATTGCTGCGGGAGCGGGATGATGTACAGAGCCGCATACGGGGCAGGGTTTGCCGTCTTCCAGTCTGCCGGCGATGATGCCGGCCTGTTCGTCGAGGAATGCCTTGTTTTTGGTGTCATATTCCTGCTGCAGATCAGAAGATTTTTCGTAGGCTGCCAGATACAGTTCCTGCGCGGTTTCCCAGCTTTTCTGCTGTGTGTGATACTGAGCAATATCTGCAATCAGCTTCTGCAGATTTGTTCGTTTCTGGTGCTGTTCCTGCTTTTGCCGGAGCAGCTTTTCCTTTTCTGCGCCGATGTTTTCCAGCGCCTTCCGCTCTTCTTTCAATGCTTCAATCTCTGTGAGAAGAGCAGTCTTACTCTCAGCTACTGTGATACGGTCTTCTTCAGCTTTGTTTTTTTGCTCATTCGCAGTTTTCAGAGCAGATTCCAGTTGTGCCAGGTGGTCATAATCCGGCAGACTCAGATCAATGGCAGTAATCTCTCCGGAAAGCTGTTCCTGCCGGGGTTTCTTTGCCTGCTCTGCTTCCCATGCTTCTTGACTCTGCTGAAGCAGTACCTTTGCAGGGGCTTCTTTTTCCTCAGCTTTGGCAAGATCCTTTTTGATTTTTTCCCGTGCTTCTGCTTTGGTCAGCAGGGCCACGGTTTCTTCTAGAGCGGTATCTGTTTCCTGCAGGTTTTCTTCCAGAGAGTTCCGCAGCGCGGCATCGGATTCCAGCAGGGTATTCAGCGCCGTCAGCACTTCTTCGATAGGGAGCGCGCCATCTTTTGCCTGGCGAATTACTTCAGCATATTCGGATGCCTCATTGCAGAGGATGCCGTCAATATATTGGCGGATACTGTCCTGCACATCTTCCCACTGATATTTGACTTTGTTTGCCTGCTTGCTCAGCTGATCCTGGAGTTCCACATAGAGATTGGTGTGGAAGATATTCCGGAAGATCTTCTGGCGCTCCTTGGTGTCTGCCAGCAGCAGTTTCAGGAAATCGCCCTGGGCAATCATAGCCACCTGGGCAAACTGCTCCCGGTCAAGACCCAGAATATCCCGGATGGCGGTGTTGACTTCCTTGGGCTTTGTTACCAGATGACCGTCGGGGTAAGTCAGGGTTGCACCTGCGGTCTGCTTGGTCATGGCATCGCCCTTGTCTTTGCCCTTGGTTTTAGGTTTCATATACTCAGGATTCCGGGTGATGGTATATTCCTTTCCCGCATAGCGGAATACAAGGGTCACTTCCGTGGGTGTGGAAGGATCGGCATACTTGGAGCGGAGCATACCCGGTTCCCGGTTGCCTCCGCTGGCCTCGCCGAAGAGGGCAAAGCTGATGGCATCAAAAATGGTGGTCTTGCCGGCACCGGTGTCACCGGTGATCAGATACAGTCCGCAGGTTCCCAGTGTTTCAAAGTCCAGTTCCATCACACCCGCATAGGGGCCGAAGGCGGACATGGTCAGTTTCAGAGGTCTCATTTTTCACCCTCCCAGATGGATTCGATCAGTTCCCGCATAAAGTCACTCTGCATCTCAGACATAGGCTGATTGTTCTGCTGCTCATACAGTTCTCCGAACAGCTGCAGGGGAGACTTCTTCTGCACATCCACAGCACCGTCAATCACCGCGTTGCTGCGGGTACGGGCATTGTCGTAGGTCAGTTTCATCAGATTGGGATAGATCACGCGCAGCCGTGCCATGGCCTCCGGAACATCCTCTTCATCGGTGAGGGTAATGTGCAGATAGTCTTCCACAGCAGTATTCTCATAGAAAGATTTTACGGTGACTTCATCGTAGCTGCCACAGATTTCCCGCAGTTCATGCAGGGGTGTCAGAGGAATGGTTCGCAGCTGAAAGCTACCCTTTTTACCAAGTTCCACCACGGTGATGCTCTTTTCGTGCTTTGCTTCCGAGAAAGAATATTTCAGTGGGGTACCGCAGTAGCGGATCCGCTCACTGCCAATATTCTGGGGACCGTGAATGTGACCCAGAGCAACATAGTCGAAGTCAGCAAACACCTCGGCGTCCACATTGTCGGTGCCGCCCACACTGATCTCCTCAGAATCACAGGTGGAAGAGCCGGTGACAAACTGATGGACCAAAATTACGTTTCTCTGGGCAGGATCAATGCCCATTTTCTCCACGGCCACCCGGCAGGCATCGGTGTAACTCTCGATGCCCTCGTCAGGATAAAACCGCTTCACATGAGCGGGTTTCAGGAAGGGCAGCAGCCAGAACTGGACAGGGCCATATTCGTCGGTCAGAGTGATGGGCGTGATATTGCCGTCATAGACCGGGGACAGATGGATGCCCTTTCCTTTCATGAGCCGGCCGCCGAAAGCCAGACGTTCGGCGGAGTCGTGGTTGCCGCTGATGATGAATACCTGCTGTTGCTTTTCGGCCAAGCGGCAGAGAAAATCATCGAACAGAGTCACTGCCTCGGCAGAGGGAACACTTTTGTCATAGACATCACCGGAGATCAGTACAGCCCCGGGTTGTTCGGTATCGATTGTCTCCAGGATTTGCTTCAGGATATATGCCTGCTCTTCGATCATGGAAACCTCATTGACCCGCTTGCCGATGTGCAGGTCGGATAAATGGATCAGTTTCATAGGATTCCTCCATATGGAAAATTTGACTCTATTGTAGCAGAAAAACAGAATAAGGGCAAGAAAAAGCATCCGCAAAGGGTTCTCCTTTGCGGATGCCTGGGCATTTGAGGCATATTTATTCCTTATTCCACCACTCTGCACAGGGACATTCGTAGTCAATGATTTCACATTCACCGGCGGATTCCCAGAAAAATTCTGCTTCAAAATCAGAATCAGGATAATACTGAGAGGCTACACGATCATCTCCGTGAAAATCATAATCACAAATGGTGAAAAGCTGATCGATGGTATCGCTACCCTTATCAGAAATTGCAACCTGGAGTGTACCACTTTTAAAATCTTCGATAAAACCGATCCATTTCACATTTTGCAGCTTGGAAATGACTTCTTCCCGTTCAATGCCGGGACAATAGATCCATGCAGTAGAAGAGCAACCAGAATCATTCTGTTCCTCTATGTCTCCACCATATTCATTGCAAAATAGTTCACCAATAGAATTGACCTCATTTTCAGTGCCTTTAATAACAAGATTGCAAAGCATATTAAAATCTCCTTTTATTGAACTGTTCCATTGGAAGGTAGTTCCTTTATATATTGGATGTTTTTTTCAACAGCGGTTATACCGCTTTATTACTCTGTTCCTGGGGTGACTTTACCACTCGTCATCTTCTACTTCGATTTCTTCCACTTCGGTTCGATAGCAGCTGTCTTCATTTGCGGTTATGTTGAAAAGACAGAAAATAGCTTCAGATGCCATATCCCACGCAACATCATCATGTTCATAGAGTCCATCGCCGATAATTTCAGACAGAAATTCGTTATCATGTTCTTGCTGGGAATCAAAGATAAGCTTATCTTTGGAATAAATGTAGAACTTATATTTATACATACATTACCTCACTTCTTTAACGAATGAAAAAGTTGAAACCGTCAATAGCCTCCTGAGCATCTTCGTTCCCTGAATCGGCAAGTTCCCGCAGGAAGGAAACAGCTTGGATAAGACTAAGACTACCATTAAAATCATATCCATTTTCTGCAGCAACATTCATCAGGCTACCTGCCGCAAATTCGATATCCACATCCTCTTCGCAGCGCCATTCAATCACATTGTCTGACAGGGTGAAACAGGAAAAATTACCCATAGGAGAGTCACCATAAACATCATAATAGCCATGCAATGTGGCGGATGCATTCTGACTGGCGATTGCATCAGCGAGCTTTCGGAAAAAAGATTGGTACTGGCCCGGAATAACGCAGGCTTCGCCAACTGTTCGGATTTCACCGTTTCTCTTATCATAAGCAATATTTTTAGCCCAGTCGTCAAATGCTGCTGGCTTGTCTTCAGAGCAGCTGAAAAAAGTCTGGATTGTTTTTGCGATACTGTCAAAATCCTCTGTAAGAATACCGCTAATATAAAGTCCGACACATGGCTTCATAGCAAACATAGATTGTACCTCTTTTCTTTAAACTGTATTTGATTTACTAAGCAAATTATATATATATATATGTGCTTATCGACTTAACTCAGCAAGCCACCATATCTTGTAACCGTCCGAAATATTGGACAGCACTTATGCGATAATGAACCCAGAAAGCAAGGGGGGTAATCATTATGGCAAAGGCTGCTGCGATTAGTTTCAAAGAGTTTCGGGTTCGGTACAGCACAGAAGACGCTTGCAGAGAAGAACTGTTCCGGCTGCGGTTTCCTGACGGCTTCGTCTGCCCTGTCTGCGGATGCCGGGAGTATTATCCCATCCATGGCCGTAATACCTTCCAGTGCCGCGCCTGCCGTCATCAGACCTCGGTCACTGCCGGTACCGTTATGCACCGTACCAGACTGCCCCTGCCCATATGGTTCTGGGCAATCTATCTGTGTGCTACTGACAAGCGGGGAATCTCTGCTGTTCAGCTGAGCCGCACCCTGGGAATCTGCTACGATTCTGCCTGGCATTTACTGGACAAGATCCGTACCGCCATGGGTCAAAGAGATGAAAACTACCAGCTTTCTGGTATTGTTGAGCTGGATGACGGCTATATTGGCGGTAACAGC
>JBGVLR010000114.1:0-6726 GCA_045124375.1 Acetatifactor sp. | reverse complement strand
CAGAAAACCAAAAAACTGTTGGCTTAACAGTGATAAGGAACTAATTTACTTATCAACTGTTAGCTGACGGTTTCCGGGGTGCATACGGACAAAACCCGTCTGATTTCTAACAGGAAGTCAGACGGGTTTTTCGCTTTATATTACGAATTATGGAGGACATACCATGAAAACCTTAATATCTTGTGCCTACAATATGGATAATTGCTGTGTGGAACTGAAATTCAGCGACGGCAGTATGATTGCGATTGACACTATCGCCGTTGAGAACGAGATTGCTGACAATATGTATCAGCGGTCAGAGCTGGATTATTTGATCTACAACGCTCCTTTGGAGTATGCAGACCTTATCTTGAACGGCGATCCCGAAACCTATTTGAAAACTGTAACAGAATACAAGCCTTTGGATAGCTGACAACACGCTGCCCGCAGGAGAAAATCCTGCGGGCGTTTTTCTGTTTATATTATTTTCCTCCGTTGGATCTCAATTTTGGAAAGAAGATGGCTATCTTAAAGCCCTTTCCCCACTGGGAAGCTGCTTCCAGACGAAGGTTTAGATCATCAGCCATCTTCTTAACCAGGTAAAGCCCTATACCGGTAGCCTTCTTTCTGCTGTCAGTAGAATCCCCGGTAAAACCCTTTTGAAAAATATACGGCAGATCATATTTTTTTACACCGATGCCGTTATCCTCAACAGAAAGGACATCTGCGGTCTCCGAATGTATCATGGAGATCGTTAGCATGGGACTATCGCTGCTATATTTGATGGCATTGCTCACGATCTGTCCCAACATAAACTGAAGCCCTCTACGGTCTGTATAGACTGTTTCAGATTGCAGTTTGTTGAGAATTACAAGCTGTTTCTCTTCAGAAGTGGGGCATAGTCCTCCAAAACTTCCCCCAAGCAGTCATTCAAATTGACATCTTCAAACCGATAATCCTTTGTACTGCTCTTTAACCGGGCATAGTACAACATCTGCGTGACATCCTCCTGAAGCTGACTGCGGACATAATCCAGCTTTGCTTGCAAGGAAGGAGATATTTCGTCGTTCCGGTTATCCAGGAGCATGGTCAGCAACGATAGGGGCGTTTTCGCTTCATGTGCCCAGCTCTCCACATATTCTTCATAGTCCCGTAGGGCATCTGCCATACTGCTGCTCTCAGTTTTGTGTTTCCGTAAAACTGAGGCCAGAAGCCGGATAGATTCTCCTTCTTCCCGGCTGATGGCACTGAGCAGCCGTTCCTCGTTGCAGATGGTAGGATCACTGAGAAAATCCCGGAACAGCTCCCGGCGGGTGGTCTCCCACTTGTTTAGTACAAACAGAATCGCTGAAAACAGAAGGATGCTTGTCAGAACTACTAACCCGATCAAGGTTTGAAATGCCTGAATGTCAGAAATCCAAAGAATGATAGCACAAAAGCAATCCACGCCCAGCAGCAACAGCAGCCAGGGGTAGTACCGTTCTATCATGCGCCAAAGCTGCTTCATGGAGATACCTCCGCTTCCAAACGATAGCCCATCCCACGAACCGCAACGATTCGTTGCTTCATCTCAAGACCGGACATTGTTTTTTTCAGCCGGGTCAGGTTAACTTGCAAGGCATTTTCGTCTATGTATTCCGTGGTTCCCCATAGTGCCATGCAAAGCTGCTCCGTTGTGACCAGAGCATCGCCGCCGGACAAAAGAGCAACCAACAGTTTTCCCTGATTTTTTGGAAGCACCACAGAGGTATTATGAATATAAAGCGTGTACGTCTGCTGGTCTAACAGGAAGTCTGGTCCCTCTATGAGATTGGTACGACCTTCATACCTTTTGAGAATATTGGATACCCTGGCAAGAAGTCGATCTTTTCTGCATGGCTTCGTCAAATATTCATCTGCACCCAACTGGAACGCTTGCAGTTCATCCTTTACCTGATCTCTGGAAGTCAGCACCAGGACGGGGATAGCGGTTTTATTCTTAAGCTCCTGGCAGATTTGAAAGCCACTGATCTCCGGTAAATTCAGGTCTAAGATCACAAGGTCAGGACGGAGGGCTGCCAAGAGCCGAGCGGCATCTTCAAACTCGGTGATTGTCTCCACAAGATACCCGTCCTTTTGCAGCATATTGCAGAGTTCTTCCCGCATATAGACTTCATCTTCCACAACAGCAATCCTTTTCACGACAGCACCTCCTTCCCAATTATTCTTCTCTCTGCGGCTGCATCAGTGTTAGCAAATACCGATCACTGGAGCGCTTAACCACTCTCATATAAATATATTCTATCACGCAAAGCAGCAAAATCATAGCAGCAGATACGAGCAGCATTTCAGACGCAGTCCCACGGGTTCGGGACGAGAGTATCCCTGTAAACAACGCCCTGACTCCAAACAGACTGCTGACAGCCGCAACCAATACGGGAAGTCCCATAAACCAGGTAATTTGATTTCCAGCAGACTGGCAAAGGGTTTCGTAAGTGGCTCCCAAGCGGATCAGGGTCTGGTATCTGCGCCCGGTTTTCTGCTGGCTCATCAGGAACTGAACACCCACGATGGTGTTGGCAACCACCAGGAAGACAATCGCAAGATAAAGGGTAATATAGCTGGATGCTACGGTGTAGAAAAGCTGGCGCCCCATATTCTGAAGATAGCTTTCATATTCGATACCTATTTTGTCCAGCTTCTCGTTCAGACCGGAATAGGCAGTCATAAGGCTATTTCCTTCCATAGCCTGCTCACTGAGTACCGCATTCACATACGTATCATACATTCCTTGGGTATGATAGAGGAAGGCTTCATCCGGAAGAATCAATGCAAAGGACAAAGTAATAGAACGATCCGTAATCAAATTTACAGACTGAACCTCTCCAGTAAGATAAATCGGACTGCCAACCAGTTCCGTTTCAGGCTGTCCAGCAAATATGCCGTTCAGCATTGCGGTGCGATTTACAGTAGTAAAGTCGGAACCTATATAAACAGCGGCTTCATCCTCACTTAATTTAATGACAGGCTTGCCGGACAATTCCAGTAAACGATTATAGTCCGACAGACAAATCAAATGTGGGTATGTGGCATAACCAAGATTGTTCAGAAGGACATCCCGATCTTCCGACTGGGGCAGGCTCCTAAGAGAGTCCATAACAGCATCCATGTTGAAGGCATTCTCATAATCTTCTGTGGTGCGAATATGCCCAACCTTCATTTCAAAAAGCTCAGAAAACTGATTTTCCAAACCGTTTTCTTTCAGGGCTGCCTGTATATTCGGAAGAACCTGCGCCGAATCTTCTACGGTATAATCTTCAAAGGTATAGTCGATTACATGGCCGGTGGATAGATTGTTTGTTCCTGCGATTCCCACGCCTGCACCAAAGCAACACAGTGCTGCCAGAATCAGCAGGGAGCTGATAGCCATGGAGCTTGACTGATGAATTACATTCTCCTGAATCTGACGGAATGTAAATACATGAAGCTGCTTATTTCCCTTGCCTTTTTTAACAATCAGAGCAATCAGCGCCCGGATTCCGTAGAACAGCAGCATCGTACCAGCCGAACCCAACAGTAAAGTCAGCCCCATCATACTTACCTTCGTCCATGCAATTCCCTGAATCGCCATGTAGTAAGCCACTGCCAACATCACACTTCCGCATACAGCAGCCAACCCATAGATAACGGAGGGCATTTGCTTTTTGGAGCGGTTCGTCGGCTGGGATAATAAAGTTCCAATCTCCTGTCGACTAATCTTTCCGCTCAAAATCAGAAGTGCCAGCAGTTTAATACCCAAGAATCCTGCCAGTGTCCATTTCATTGCGGACCAAGACAAAGAAAAATGATGGCCGATGATCCCCATACCCACAAGCTTGGCGGTGACAAGACTAACGATTTCCGAAAGCACTACAGCCGTAGGTAAGCCAATGAGCAGTGCCAGAATACTGCTTAACAAATCCTCCGCCAAAAGCATCCAGAACAGTTTGCTTCTGCGCATTCCCAACATCAGATAGACACCAAACTCGTGGCGTCTGCGCTCAAATTGATACTTGCTGGCGAAGTAAATCAAAAAGAAAAGAATACCCAGGGTCATTCCGTAAAACACAGGAATCAGAAGCAAGAGCCTGTTCACTGCATCGCTCTCCATTTTCTGCAAAAAAATCATTACATCCTGGGTGGAGATGGAAAGAATCATATAAAAGGCAATAATAGAAATCACCAGAGAGCTGAAAAACAGACCGTTTTCCTTTCGGCTGCGGCGACTGTTTCGAAAAACCAGATTAGAGAACATTGAAACTCCCCCCTCCCAGTTGCGCCATCACCTTCAGGATGCGTCCGTAGAACTCCTGCCGGCTTTCATCTCCACGGCGAAGCTCATGGAAGATCACACCGTCCTGGATGAACAGAATACGCTTGCAAAAGCTGGCGGCATTGGAATCATGGGTCACCATCAAGATCGTTGCCTGTTCATCACGGTTTAAGCCGGACAGTTTTTCCATGATGTTTCTTGCGTTCTTGGAATCTAAAGCACCGGTAGGCTCATCGGCAAGAATCATTCTGGGGTTCAGGATTAGCGCCCTTGCTGCCGCTACACGCTGGCGCTGCCCCCCAGACATCTTGGAGGGAAATTTGTCCAGAACATCGTTGATTTCCAGATACTTCGCCAACTGGCTTAGCCGCTGGCTGCTTTCCTTTTCAGGCACACCATGCAGAGAAGTTGGAAGCAGTATATTTTCACGTCCGGTCAGATTATCCAGCAGCTCAAAGTTCTGGAATAGATAACCAACTTTTTTTCCACGGTACTCTGCAAGAGCCCTTCCCTTGAGCGCTTGCAGATTAACGCCCTCCACCTGAATGCTTCCACCTGTGGGTTGAATCACAGTCGCAATACAATTGAGCAGTGTGGATTTACCGGAACCGCTGCTTCCCATAATGCCGAGAAACTCTCCCGGCATCACCTGGAAGGTGATCCCATTCAGTGCCTTTGTTTGACTTGGCACATTGCCATAGGTTTTTGTTAAATTTTCAATATTCAAAATGGGTTTCATGTGAATACCTCCTATCATTTGTAATAAAATGATAGCATGGGAACACAGCAAATACCACTTACAGTTGTTGTAAGGATTCAAGATATAAGTGGCGGCTCAAGGGGGACGAGCATATATTTTGTAAGAGCATCAGGCGACAATGATAAAATATACCGGATCGCCTCCTTGGCAAACCAGTTCGTTTTAATTGTATCCCAATCAGCAAGTCGGATGATCTCCGCTGTGCCGTTCTCAAAATCAAATAAAATCTCGCCCCATTCGCCGTCGCAATCTGCTTGGTATTCGTAGATTGCGGTGGCGATTTTCTTTTTGCGCTTGGTTTTGGATTTCTGTTTCAGCCGGACAGCATGGAGCGCACCTTCGGCAACCAGAAGCTCTGTCAGCTTGTCCACCGCTTTCCGGTAGGCTCGCTCTGCACCGCTGGCTGTGCTGCCCTCAAACATAACTGCCAGTTCTTCAAAGGTGGGGCGGCCTTTCCATGAGCCGACACGCCCGCAGGTCATGCAGATCGCCAAACGCTTTTCAAGCAAGGTCTGCTCCCGGTAATTCAGTTTCTCAAATGCCCGCTGCACCTTTTCTGCCTGTATGCCGTTCCAGAGAATGTCAGTATAGTTCCAAATATCATCAAGGGCAACATCTTCGCCTGTTTCCTCGCCGTCCTCATCCGTCACATAGAAAGGCTGCTGATTGCGGATGCCACGGACAATTTTCAAATATTCTTCTGCAAGAGCGAGATCGCAGTTGTATTTCTTGGCAAACTCGTTGACTGCATCCTTGGTATTGTGGTACAGCCATGCCATTGACCGCACCATTTTGTAATTGGTCAGAGAGGATACCGACCATTTTTCTTCACCCATGCGGAAACGGAGCATAGCGTCCCGGATGAACGGAAAAATGTATGTAGCATACTCCGCACCCTTGGTAGGATTATAGTCCATCAGCTTTTGGAGCATTTGTTCCCGGCAGGAGAGCTTTATATCCAGAAAACGGTCTGTGTCATACAGATCGCCGCCATCCACACCAAGAAAGGATTTGATGCGCTTGTTGAGCTGCGGCTCGTAGTGGTGCAGGAAGAACGAAAAATATAGCAAATCCTTTTTCCGCAAAGCAGACAGGATATATTCATTCAGACTTCCCACCTCTGGCGGCTCCGGTTCCAGTTGGAAGATGCGCTCTGCCACATAAGGAATGATACCATCACCGTGCGGATTGACAGCATGTTTCGGTAGGTATCCGTCCATATTCCATATAAAATCACTCAGCATAGCGCACCTCCTTTCAAGTGAATCCGTATGTCAACTATCAACTAATCTTAAAAGCGATGAAATACACCGGGAAATCAAACCCATCTCGTGTTAGGATCAGGGTTGCAACCCGAGCAGCCGCATTAGGATAAGGCAGCACATGGAATGTGCTCCTTATCTGAAGCGGAAAATTGTACTGCTGCACATGATCTGAATACCTCTTCCAGAAGGATTCAAAATCCGCAGAGTTTACATACGCAACGACAAAAGTCGCTGTGCCCAGGGCGTTGTAATTGACAATGGCTTTGTCAATATGAGCATTGATGTATGCGGTTGATACACTGTCCAGCTTCAGTCCTTCAAATATGGCAATTTCCCGCCCAGCTTTGGTCAATAGTATATCAACCTCTGCAGCATCCTTTCCGCCTGCCGATATTCCATGCCTTGTTTGGTCTTTTACCTCGTTATACCCC
>JBGVLR010000113.1:0-49806 GCA_045124375.1 Acetatifactor sp. | reverse complement strand
GTGATATCATTCCCTTCTTCATCCTTTTCCACCGGTACGCGTATCTGCGTTGCACATCCTACACTTTTTACGAAAGATGCCTCCCCATTCCTGACGCACTCTAGAAATGTAGCATCTTGGCACACCGCCATCTCCCTGTATTCTATCCGCTCCCTGTTCTTTTCCTGACTGTACCATTTTTCGTACTTCTCTACATATTGCTTTAACTTCTGCGCCCGTTCTTTTTCTTCTGTTGCAAGCTCCTTTTCAAATGCCTCAAAACCTGTTATAATCTCTTCATAGAGGGTGGGTTGGTTCTTTTTTACCTGCAGTACAAAATGTCCGCCATTTTCAACGATCAGTCTCTCAATATTTTTCTGTGTCCCAATCGCATCAATTGTGAACACATTGTCCTGTATGTCCAATAATTCCAGCAGTTGGGGGATAGAGGTTATCTCATTGGTCTTTTCACTGATCGCAAGCTGGGCGATCACCAGCTGTGTGGCAGCATCAATGGCATTGAGTACATATGGAGTATTCCCACCCTTTGTTTTTTCTGTTGCTCCCCTCAGCGCTTTTCCATCGATTATGATGTGTATCCCACGTTCCTTCAGCAGTTGGGCCACCCACTCCATGAACACCAGCGCGAACATTTCCTCATCTATTCCCTTCAGCAGCCTCGATATCGTCGATTCTGAGGCAATACCGCTCTTTAATCCCATGTATTTTTGCAGCATATCTATATGCTCTTTGCACCAGTTCAGAGCTCTGGCCACAGATGTCCTGCCATTTGCATAACCCGTAATGATGCAGGCGAGCATTTCTGCATGGTTATGGGGCTTCTCACGGTCGCACCGGTAGTCCGGTACTTTTTTCAAATGTTCCAGAAGGGACTGTACATAAAAAAGCTTTCCTTCCTTAAGCTTCCAGTTTCACGCCAATGCGTTCAAGCAGTTTTTCCTGCTCCCCATTGATGCGCGAAACTGCCTCCTCTTTCCCGATACGTACGAGGTAAATCGTCTTTAATTGTTCCAGTTCCTTCAGGTCGATACCGTGTTCTTTGTAAATACGGCGGGATAACATACCAGCCTGTGCTCCAAACGAGCAGTGGAATGTTTCAGGATCTTTGGCTATATAGCCATTCCCCAGGTATGTCTGGGGTGACCATTTCAGGATCAGTGTCTTCAGCACATCTTCCCATTCATCACCCACTGCATCCTTCCAGCCCTGCGGGCACAGTTCCCATAATACTTTTGAATATCCATACTCCCTAACTTCTATATCCGAAAGAGTTACTTTCTTTTTCTGCGTCCTGACCACTCCATCCGGTGTGATGATGCCTATGTAGGTATCAACCGGCTGCGGATACTTCTTCCCCGGGACACGTCTTGACGTCCTCTTATATAGGTAATAAGCATCTCCCTTTTTCTTTACTGTCGTACCTTGTGTACGGTGCTTTTGTACCCAATCTGGATATACCTTTTCTGTAGCTGGCATAATGCCTCCTTTCCGTATAGGTGGCGCATACCTATACTATATAGACATTATACCTCTACATGGCAAAAAAGTCTAGGGTTATGAACAAAAATGTATAGTGCCCATAACCCCAGATTAATTCAGGTTTTATTTGGTTTTAAAATTTACTTCATGAAAGAACCCTGAAGAAAAGTGCCAAAATATTGGCGTTCTGCCGCTTTTCTCGCCGCAACGGCATCTTCAAATCGTTCATAGCTGCCAAAATCCATGATTTTTCCCTTGAATCTCAGGCGGGCGCGCCATTTGTTGCTCTTCTTTTCATAATAGACGCCACGGACACCGCTGGTGTTGGCAGCTGTGAGTTTTACATCTTTAATTCGGCAGATCTGGGTGCCTCCTACATACCCTGAGGCTTGCCGTGCCCTTTGCACAGCTTTGCTGGAAGCGCACTTTGCACAGCTGTGCATCACCTTATTGTTCAGGCAGTCTGTTGCCTTGTAGGTAATGGCACCGCAGTCACATCGGCACTCCCATAGCGGCACACGCCTGGCTCCTCTGGGCGCAGTAAGGTCAGATCGCCCCAGAACCGTCAGCATGCCAAAGCGCTGTCCTGTCAGATCGCCTCTTCTGCGTGTTTTCTTCACCTTTAGATTCGTAGTTTCCATAGTTATCCTCTTATCATTGATCATCCGGTGATTTAAGGCGTTCACAGCCTACTACCACCCGAGTCTTACCGCCGTATGTGCATGTGTACAGGATCAGCTCCCATTCACTGTTAATCACTTCTTCTGTAGCTGTCGGCTCCAGTATCTTGATTTCACGAACTGCATATTCATAGACTTCACCTTCCAGGTCCGTGAAAGTAATGGTGTCACCATCCTTTAACTTCGACAATCTTCCAAAGTGCCGGTCATAGTTGTGCGCTGCGATAATCAAATCATCGTCTGCAGCAGAGCCATACTGTCTGCAGGGGGCAATCTTCAGCCGCTTATAGTCCCACTCAGACATAACAGGAAGCTCAAGTTCCAACGCAGGAATGGTAAGAATCCCGATGTACTCATAGTCATCAGCCGATTGCAGTGAGTCTGTATCAGCTGCTTCAAGGTCAGTTGCCTCAAGCTCAAGATCACCTTCCTGTTGGTTGCTGTCGCCTGCTGCCGCTTCCATTTGAGTCTGATGATTATGCTGTCTGTTCTCTTCAATTATCTGCTGTACTTGTGCAATAGCCGTATCTGCAGCTTCTCCTGCTTTTTCATCTTCCATTCGGTTGTATCCTAAAAGAAGCAACGCTGATATCACCAGCGCTGCTCCCAGCAGAATGCAAATGGTACCTATCCATTTACGCATTATCATCCCTCTTTCTCAGTAAAGCGATTCCCAGGATCAGTATCATTGCTCCAAGTGTAATCAGAACAGGAACGGGCCAATTCATCTGTCCGGTCTGAATCAATTTACCGGGTGTTTCCGCAGGAATTTCTTCCGGAGTTTCTTCCGGAATTTCCTCCTCAGAAGGTTCCGGCTCTTCTGTCGGCGGTGCATCATAAGTATTGCTGAATTGTATCTCATCCAGTTTCTTGGACTCGTCTTCCAGGTATGCAAGTATGGTATACTCAAGTCCACTTCCGTCTTCTGCATTGGTGATATACACTTTCACGTTGTAAACCGTACTGTCATAATGACCAAGTTCACTGGTACCAGGCTCCTGCCATACTGTGTAGCTATAGATTCCTACCTTGGAATAGACCATAGCAGGTATCTTAACTTCCCCCTCCCCTGTCGTCTTCACGGTGTACACGCCGTCAACGCTTCCTTCAGGCATGGGAGAAAGGCTGTCTTCTGCTTTCCATTTGATGAGAAATTCCTCTGCCTCCTCCGGTATTTCACCACTCAGTGTAACAGATACCGGAATCTCAACACTCAATACTTCCGCTGCATGTACAGCAGGTGCAAATACATTCAGACTCATAATCAGCATGAGTGCTGCCATCACAACACTTTGTATCCTTTTTTTCATCTAAATCCTCCTATTCTGACGGCGTATCTGTTTTCATAACAGCTAATACTATCGTCCTTGCATCCGTAAATTCTGACGAGCAGGTCGACAACGCCAATATCTTAACCTCCTCTTCCGACTGCCTGATGCGTTCAAGCACATCGTCATGAAGAACAAGTGAATTTTGCTCTGTAAAATCAAGCAATTTATCTATATCATCCTGATACTGTATCGGGTTGAATATGGCATCCTCGGAAGCCGATATCAGCATGCAGGAAAAGATTTCCAGGTTATATACCCTGTCGGGTAAAATCAAGGTTCCGGTGCAGTTCTCATCAAAGAATTTTTCCTCTTTATATAAGTCCAGGTCACCGAACATTCTGCCGTTGTCCATGTGGTGTCCATACAGCAGGGAATAGGGTTCTTTAAAAGTTTTATCGTTGCGGGAATCCAGGAAAATACTTCCCGCCAGGGCAAAATTGCCGTAAACATCTGTATTAATGTAAGTAAGGTTGGTATCTCCCTGCAGTACAGGGTAGTCAATGCCGGTATTGTCTAAAGTAATCCATGCGCAAACATCGGGGTTAACAGCGAGCAGTTCGGCAAAGTCTGCGCCTTCTTCCCCTTCTTCTGCCGATTGGACGGTGGGCTTTAACTTGATCATATCAGCCTGAACATCTTCAGCGGCAGCATATACTCTATTATTGTCCCACAGCGCGTACCCGGCATAGGCGCCTGCAAGACACAAGGCAAGGATTACAACTGTATTGATCAGTGTGTTGGCTGCCTTGAGAATGGCTTTGTTAATATCCATGCAGCTGCACTCCTTTGGGTTATTTGTATCTAAGTAATTTCCGGTATTCAGGGGCGCTAAGCGCCCCTGCTCCGGGTTGGGTTATTGGGGAACTCTTATCATTAGGGGTTAAAACTTTAATTAATCCTCTGTGTAGCGGCGTCTCTTAGCCATGAAGAACATGATGCCGGCAGCAGCGATTACAAGCATCAGCATGTAGGGAGCGCTGTCGAGGGTGATGCCGGTGTCAACTGCGGTACCCTTATTATTGGTAATAGCAACAGTATCCTTATTGGTATCAGCAGACTCGCTTACACCATCGGACGCTTCAGCACTTTCTCCACCATTAACAGAATATTTAGGAGCATCATAACCATTTTCACTATTTACATCACCAGTAGTATAATCTTGCTCCTTAACCGTATAAGTAACCCCATAAGGGATATTTGAAAAGACTACTGTTTCATTATCTTTAACAGTGATAACTACTGTTTCTTCACCATCGTCAAGCGCACTTGCTAAAATGATCTTCTCTTCTCCATCATCAACATAAGTGATATCACTCTTAAGAACCATCCCTTCTTCTACAGTAAAGGTTACATCAACATTAAACTCCTTAGTGATAGAACCAAGGTTACCAGTAACATCCTTAGAAATCTCCAGAGTTCCTAAATCATAAATATTTTTAATTTCATCAATCTTTCCCTCTTCAGTACCATCAGAAGTAGTAAAAACAACCTGGGTTTCAATAGCTGTGTGGTTATCATTGTAAGAAGCTACAACCTGTACCCCAAATTCAACATCTGAATATTTAACACCTTGAGTATTGCCTTTTACTTCTTCAACAATGTAATTATACTTACCTACAACTGTATAAGAAGGAATAGTGATAATAATCTCATCTGGATTTCCATCCACCGTTTGGTCTTCAATCTTAATCATAGTACCTGCTGGATTAGTACTATCATCCGGTACAGTAACAGTAAATTTTAAAGTCTCTGCCGGATACACAGCAGGTGTTTCACCATCACTAGTTACATAGGACTTTGTAAATTCAAATGTTTTTTCTTCCGATCCGGTAACGTTATCGGAATTTTCAGCAGCAAATGCCACCGTGCTCATGCTGAGTACAAGAATCGCCGTCAGCATGCTTGATAAAAATTTCTTCATGTCTTTTTCCTCCTAATATGAAAGATTTGTTTTTATTTATGCTTAATCCCCTTTTATTGGAATTGCATACTTGAAATATTGTGGACTTATAGTCCTCTTCTGCGGAGAATTGTGATCACCTTGCCTTGCACATCCTCCATCGAAACCGGTCCAAAATCCCGGCTATCCTGTGACTGGGTCCGATAATCACCCATCAGGAAAATATGTTTCAATGGCACTTGATAAGGATATTCCGTACTTTCTTTGGCATAAGTCGGATAAATGATCTCACCGCTCTGCACTGTACCATTTACTCTCATGGTTCCGCTGTCGTCCAGGGATACCACATCACCTTCACGGGCCACAATGCGGCCTATGTATTGCTTACCATTTATATTGCAGACAACCACATCATTTTTGGCGTAATCCTGCTGCAGTCTGAATGCTATGATAAGATCACCATCTTTCAATGCGGGAAACATCTCATTTCCACTGACCTGAGTAATCAGGAATACTTTTGAAAGCAACAGCCACACAACAACAGCAATCAGGATCATTCGTACAAACAAACTCCGATAATCTCTCGAAATGGCTAAGTCATTTCTGCGTTTTGTAATAATTTGCGCTGCTGTCAGTGACTTCTTAGATTTACTCATCACTGACCTTCTCTCCGGAGTGAGTCTCCTCTTCCCAATTGTCCGCATGCTCATATTGTTCTTTATATCTTTGTATGTTGATGCGACAAGTTCTTCTATAATGCTCAATCATAGTATCGTAACGAATGCGCTCCGCAGTGAGTGCTGCATTATACATTGCATTCAGTTCGCCGATTTTCTTCCAGACATCAGATTCGTTGACTCCTCCAAAAATGCACTTTTTAAAGCGAACATTTTTCAGCCACTGTATGATTTTGTCTTGCTCAGCATTAATCGGCTCTGTTTCTACAGAATTACAATCGGACTTTTTTGTATGCTTTTTGCTCATTATGTCCTCCGTTAATCCTCATCGTAACTTCTGCGCCTGCGGAGGATCATTATTACCACACCGGCTATTACAATTACTAATATCAGGAGGTATGGAAGAGAATCGAGTAAGATGCCAGTATCCGGCGTTACTTCTTTATTATTTTCAAATGCAATGGTCATTTCACCTGAAACATCTTTACTGAAGGTCCAATCACTATCTTCTTCTCCGTTGATTTTCACAGTATAACCGGAAGCATCTGTCTCATAAATCACAATTGTCGCATCAAGAGGAATATTATTAAAAGTTATGCTTCCGTCATTTTTCAACCCAAAGTACGCTGTCTTCCTATCATCGCTAAGCGTATAGTTACCGTTTTCCTCTGGTTCCGGGAACTCCATGACATCTCCTTCAGAATCTTTCAGTACCGCAGTAAAGCTGAACTCTTTATTCCAATCTCCCAACCCTCCGGTAACAGTTTTTGTAACAGTAACAGAAGTAGTCTTAGGAACAGGGGTATTCGTCACAGTAAAATAGTAGTTTCCTGAGTTGTCTTTCGATTCACTGATTTCAGAAACAGTAGCAGTATACTCTTCTCCATTCTCAGCAGTTACGTTAGTCTCTATTGCCTCAAATCCAACAATGGGATAAAAAGCAGAAGAATCAGGTGTGTAATACACTGGCATATTGCCCCATACTGCATACCAATTATTCTCAGTATTCAATGTAACTACCGTAGATCCACCTATAAAATCTTCCAACCATTTATCAGGTACCTCTGTTTTGACACCGTTCATTTCGTAGTAGGCTTTCAACTGAACCTTGACAGAGTCGCTATTATGATTGACACTATCGTTATCAGTCCATGTTTTTAACACAGCCAATTTTTCATAAGCTAAGGTATTAGTAATGGTAACAATATAAGAATTGGTTTGTGTATCATCCACGTAAACAAAGGTACCATATACTGCCTTTAAATTAGCATCACCACTCGCTTGAACTTCTTTTACATTATAAGAGCAGGAAACATAGCTATATGTATTATCTTCATTTTTAATCCAATAGTTCTGCGGCAGACCGGTTATGCTTACACCATAATCATCTGTAAAAGTTACCTTCGTTTCCTCGTCTTTTGTAATTCCTGATGCCATAGCAAAATTTGCATCTTCTGTATCTTTTGCAAGCGTCAATGTCATGTACTGTTTTTCTTCAGAATTCACAGTCTGAGATATATTAACGGTAATTGTATCCGGACGTTTATCAACATTGCTATTATCATCCCAATACTTAGCAATCTGTAGCATAGAAGTAGACATCGCAGCAGAAATATTTTCTGTCGAAACTACAATATCAAAGCCACGCATGTGACCGTCATCGTCCTTTTTTGAACATACATTCTCGTCTTGTACAACTACCCTTGTTTCATCCAACTGAACCGAATGCGTTTCGCCATCTTCAGTAGTGTATGTAAGCGTATATGTTAACGCAAGCGTATCACCTGTATAGAATTCATTCCGACGTTTTGAGTCCATATACTCATTCTCAGTATTTTCACCTGTAGATTTATTAAAACTTACACTCTTATAAGCAATACCATCCTCCGTTGTGCCTGTACCCGTCCAAGATGTAGTTCCTGTATTGTAAATTACTGCTGTAGGATTACTGATGGTTGCATTAACCGTTTCCTCTGTAGTTGTTCCATCCTCATTCAAAACTTTAACAGTTACTTCTGCATCAATACGAATGTCAAAGTGATAATATCGGATGCTAGTGGTAGTATCAGTTGTCTCAATAGCATAAGGATTGTATCCATACGCACTATTCAGATATTCGATGATTTCCCCGGTAGCGTTATAAATTTCAGTATATTCCTCTGCGCTGATTGCTCCGGCGTCATAAGCATCTACAGCCTCCGCATACACCCCCATCAATCTCTCATAAACATCCGCGCACATCAATGTCACATCCGCAGATGTTCCGTCAATTAATAAAGCTTCTGACTTAAGCGCAGCAATCTCCTCAAGATACTGCTCAGCCACACTTTTCTCAGCGTATCCGGCATCTCCGGGCGTAACATCACCTGATGTAACGACTGTGGTTCCTGATTCCTCGGCATCGGCTACCATTATTTTTCCGGGCCAGCCCATTTGGCACAGAACGACCAAAACCAAAGCAACACTTATCAATCGGGTATACCATTTATTCATTATTGGTCTCTTATCCATAATCCCATCTCCTGTTCTATAATATTTTCATATATGTATATTTTCTTAAGAATCCGGGCAATCTTTTCATAGAGTTAAATACTCTGAGAAATTATCCCCTTTTTATGCTCATTTAGCGCTTTCTCCTATTAACTGACCATTTTTTTGACGGCTTATAAATTTGCCACATTTCAAACTTCGATAACTTATCCATATTATTTCGTTTGAGTTCCATGGAAGAATGAACATATCTGTCCAATGTGACTTTCGTAGTGGAATGACCCAGTATCTCGCTCAGTGACTTCACTTCAAATCCTGCTTCTACACAACGGGTTGCAAAGGTATGACGTAGGGTATGGAAATGTACGTCTTTTAATCCGCAGCTTTGGCAAATTTTACTCAAATGGTTGTGGAGCGTTCTGGGTTCCATATACTTTTTGGCATCTCCTGTCAGGACGAAAGCTTCCGGATCCTCAATCTCCCTTTGCCGACATAAAGCAATTGCATAATCTGTCAGCGGAATATATCTGTCTGAGCTGCTGCTTTTCGCATCTCCTATCAGGATCCTGGTCTTTTGTGAAGAATTACCTTCCGTAATCCTGAGCCGCTGCATTGTCTGACTGACATGCAGCACTTTATCATCAATAACAATATCCTCCCACTTTAATGCACAGATTTCACCTATTCGCAGGCCGGTGATCAAAGCCAGCAATATGCCGAATTTGATATGCGTCATATCTTCCGTCAGTTCATTTACCAGGCGATTCTGTTCCTCTACAGTGAGCACACGCATTTCCCTTTTATTTTCTCTGGGATATATAACCTTGATGGTCTGCATCATATCGTTGCCACACCGGTCTTCAATATACTTCAGGACCGCTTTTAACACGGTAAGGATATCCCTGACGGTTTTGGTAGACAGTTTTTCATCCGTAAGCAGCATATGGCTGAATTGTTCCACAACAACCGTATTCAGATTCCTGGGCAGATACTCTCCCAGTGTAGCCTTCAGATGACGGTTAATGATGGTTTGATATTTGACATAGGTCGATTCTTTGACTTTGCTGCGACAGAGCAGCAGCCATTCCTCACAGTAAAATGCAAAATTTTGCTTTTCACTATTGGAGTTGGGTCTGTCAGTCTTTTTAGCTGCCAGAAGCTTTTCTTTCACCTCGCTGTATGACTTGGCATAGACATACCCAATCTGCGCTTTGCCGGAAATGTCATATCCCCGGATATAGCGCCCTTCCCAACGGGAATCTTTCCTTTTGTAAATATTTTCACCTTTTCTTGGCATTTTTTCTCACCTTGTCCCCTTTCTTATCAACATTAACTGTCGATAAATAAAATACTGTAAAATTGACGGTCTACCTGACGGATTATACATTATTTTCTATTTTTTTGAAGACGTTTTTGCGTGGCTTTGCCGTCTGTTTATAACATTAAAATGAAAATTTTTGAAAAAAGTATTGTATTTCCATTACGGTTATGCTAAAATTGTTTCAACTAAGCGGTAGTTTTTGCAAATTTTCGTTTCTCAGAGTATTTAACTCTGAGATTTTTTTTGCTTCTGCAGAAATGGTATAGCTCAAAAAAGTGCATAAAAAAACTGCCGAAAAATAAATTTTCAGCAGCTTTCCTACGCACCGCAGCAGGGCATACAACTTGTCTTAATTTGATTTAAAAAATATCTTATTCCGCGGGACATCTCCCGTTCTTTCACATAGCCTTAATATCCAGTCTGATCTTATCAGCAATTCTGGCTATGTATTCGCTATTGGTAGGTCTGCCTTTTCCTGACTGAACCGAATATCCGAATAACGACTCAAAAGTATCTACATTTCCACGTGACCAGGATACCTCGATGGCATTGCGAATAGCCCTCTCTACTTTCTGATCAGTGGTTTTAAATCTCTTTGCAATTGTCGGATATAACAGTTTTGTCACGCTACTGACAACCTCAATATCTCTGCCGGAGAGCAAAATAGCATCTCTCAGATAATGGTATCCTTTCAAATGCGCAGGCACACCAATATCCAGCATGATATCTGTAATATACCTTTCCAATTCATAATCCTTTACAGCAACAATCTCCAAAATGAATTCCCCTTCCATATGTCGAGTATTGCCCTTTACTGCGATGCTGAGATAAATTCTATCATATCTGTCGAAAAATAGAAAGTACTTTTCACCGCGTGAAAATACATTATTAGTCAAAAAAAGACTAAATTTCTTCTTTTACCAGATAAATCGGACGATTTTTCACTTCCATGTATGTTTTTGACAAATATTGTCCTACAATTCCAAGGCAAAACAGCTGGACACCGCTGGCCAAAGAGATGATGCATACCAGGGACGGCCATCCGGACACCGGATCTCCAAACAACATTTTACGCACAATAGTGAATATGATCAACCCAAAAGCAAGCAGGCAGAACAGCACTCCCATGAAGGATGCAATCATCAGCGGTACCGTGGAAAAAGCAGTAATTCCATCTATAGAATAAAGTAACAGCTTCCAGAAGCTCCACTTTGTCTCGCCTTTTACTCTTTCCACATTTTCATATTCCAGCCATTTAGTTTGAAACCCTACCCAGCCAAAAATACCTTTAGTGAAACGATTGTATTCCGGCATGGAAAGTATAGCGTCAACCATCTGTCTTGTCATGAGCCGATAATCTCTTGCCCCATCCATCATTTCCGTTTTGGATATCTTCTTCATCAGTCGGTAGAACAATCTTGCAAAAAAACTTCTGATCGGCGGTTCTCCTTTGCGGCTCACTCTTCTGGTAGCCACAGAATCATATCCCTCATCCAGATAACCGATCATCTCCGGCAACAGGGAAGGAGGATCCTGCAGGTCCACATCCATGATCACTACATAATCACCACGGCTCTTCTGAAGTCCTGCATACATGGCCGCCTCCTTGCCAAAATTCCTGGAGAAGGACACCATATGCACTCTTTCATCCTTTTCATGCAGCTTCTTAATCTCTGCCACTGTATTATCCTTCGACCCGTCATTGATATACAGAATCTCTACTTCCAGACCTTTTTCCTGAAAAAAAGTCTCATTCTTCATCAACTCTGCATAGAAATCGGATACTGTCTCTTCCTCATTGTAACATGGTACGATTACACTAAGTAAATTCATCTCTATCCTCCGTATCTATTTATTCCCCTGCCGGCGGCTCCACTCCCGCAAAAAGTAACGCTCCCGCCAGTTTGTCCGTTCGTCCTCAAAATAATATATTTAGTATAACAAAAAATTCAAAGAATAACAAGGAACCTATAGATATCCTTTCAAAAATATTGTATACTAGTTACAGTTCACTCCGCGCCATTCGCAAAGTCGCGCCTGCGGCGCTTTCCGCCGCTTTGCGGCTACCTTTGCTCATAAACCGGCGCTCCCTTCGTCAGCCCAGGCAGGAAAAGCCGCATGCAAGCATGCGCTTTTCCTGCCTGTAGCTGACGAGTGAACTGTAACGTATACTAATAAAAGTCCACAAAATGGAGCCTTTTACTCCGGAGGTATTTAAAATGACTTTTTTCACAGAATTGTTAAGCAATAAGATATTTATCACTGCAGCAGTAGGCTGGCTGGTCGCGCAGCTTTTAAAGACCGGGATCCATATGTTCCTTACTAAGGAATTCGTAGCAGAGCGTCTGGTAGGAAGCGGAGGTATGCCCAGTTCTCATTCTGCTACTGTATGTGCACTGGCCTCTGCAGCATGTTATCAATATGGAGCCGACAGCTTTGAATTCGCGATTTCGCTGCTCTTTGCTATCGTGGTCATGTATGATGCGATGGGGGTTCGCAGAGAGACTGGCATCCAGGCCAAGCTTCTCAATGATATGCTCAAGACTTTCGAAGACATGGGCCGCAGCGAGCTTTCAACGTACGATAAGCTGAAAGAATTCGTGGGCCACACTCCTCTTCAGGTTCTGGCAGGCGCTATATTGGGTGTCCTGATAGCCGTCCTGATGTACAGTATTTGATCTTTACAGCTGAAAACAGGAAGCGTACACGGTCTCCTGAAATTCGAAATCAATCCTTAAGGAATCCTTAATTTGCACCTTGGGCCGATGACTCTTTTTCCCTTTTGTGGTAAAATAATGAAAGGCATTTTGCTTTATTTTTTTTGAAAGAGAGGAAACGTACATGAGGAAAATAAATGTATGGATATTGTCAGCGATCGTTTGTATGCTGCTCACGGCATGCGGCGAAGAGCTGGAAAGTCCGATTATTGTAGAGCCAAGTACTATTGAAAAGACTCCTTCTGCTTCACAGGCAGGTTCAGATGACAGCAATACAGCTTCTGCCTCCACAGAGCAAGCAGACCCCAATGATGATACTTTACCTCCCGATGAGGGTATGGTAAGAAGCCGTCTTACAAATGAGTGGATCTATGAAGATGTAGCTAACACAAGACCCATTGCTGTTATGACTCCTAACGAAAGTGCTGCGATCCCTCATTATAATCTTTCCAAAGCTTCTATTATATATGAAGCCAACGTAGAAGGACGTATGACCCGTATGTTGGCAATTTATGAGGACTGGGAAGACCTCGAGAAGATCGGTAACATCAGAAGTCTCCGTGCTTATTACGGGTACTGGGCACTAGAATGGGATGCCTTTATTGTGCACTGGGGCGGCCCTTTCTTTGTAAATGAAGTATTGGACAAAGCTAATGTGGAAGATCTGGATGGTGCAAAGGGAACCGACAGCAGCGGCTTCTTCCGTTCTTCAGACCGTAAGGATCCTCATAATGCTTATGCCAACGGCGCAGACCTGAAATCATTGATCAATACCAAGGGATATTCTCTTACCTACAGAGATAATCTGATTGATGACTATCATTATAAATTTACTACCAAGGCCGAGCAGAATACTCTGACACAATATACCGATGTTCAGGATGCAACTTTAATCGATATGTCCAGCTGCTATCCTTTGACAAGATGTTATTTTGAATATAATAAAGAGGACGGTTTATATTATCGTTATCAGCATCTGTCCGGTTCCACCGATGGTCCTCATATGGATGCTGCGACAGGTGAGCAGCTTACCTTTAAGAACATTCTGGTACAGTATACCAAACACGAGGAATTGGGTGAAGGTTATCTGGCTTTCCAGTGCCATGATACCACACGTGACGGATGGTTCTTTACGAATGGCAAGGGAATTCATGTCACCTGGGAAAAAACCTCTGATTTCGGCGCAACCAGATATTATGATGATAATGGAAACGAGATTACCATGAATACCGGTAAAACTATGGTTCTGATCGTAGAAGATGGCGATACTTTCGCTTTTGAATAAAACCATTTATAATGCAATAAGGGTACGGAGTTGATGTGAATGCTCCGTACCCTTTTCTTTCCCTTTTAATAATTTACTTATGCCTTGCCGCCCAGTTCCAGTCTGTTCACAGCTGAGAAAATAGCCCGTACAGATGCTCTGGTAATGTTGGAGCTGACACCTACACCATAAGTAACTCTTCCGGTATTGCTGTCCAGAAGGTGGATGTAAGCAGCCGCCTGAGAGTTGGAACCGCTCTGCAGCGCATGTTCCTCGTAGTCCAGAATCTTGATATCGATATTAAGTGCCTCTGCCAGACCTCTCTTCACCGCATCGATAGGACCATTTCCGACTGCAGTAAATGACTCCTCCCGGCCATGGTCAGTGTAGACAACTGTTACTCTGGTATCAAACTGGGACTTCACTTCTCCGCTGAGATCGTCTACGCGCAGCTTTCTGAAGTGAATCGGCTCTTTCTTATTCAGATATTCATCTGCAAAGCTCTGCATGATCTGATCAGGTGATACCTCACCCTGATGCTCGGAGATTTGCTGAATGACATTGGCAAATTCCTTATGCATGGCCTTAGGAAGTTTGAAGCCAAAGTAGGTATCCATAACAAATGCCACGCCGCCCTTGCCGGACTGGGAATTGATACGGACAATGGGCTCGTATTCTCTTCCGATATCTGCAGGATCGATGGGCAGATAAGGTACCTGCCAGATCTCACTTTCTCTTTCTTTCATTGCCTTAACGCCCTTATTGATAGCATCCTGGTGAGAACCGGAGAACGCGGTAAATACCAGTTTACCGGCATATGGATGTCTGGGATGAATCGGGATCTTGCAGCATCTTTCGTATATTTCAATGATTTCATTGACATGTTCAATGTTCAGCTCGGGGTTGATTCCCTGAGAAAACATATTGTAAGCAATGTTCATCAGATCCACATTACCGGTACGCTCACCGTTGCCGAACAGGGTACCTTCCACACGGTCTGCCCCAGCCAGCATAGCCAGCTCGGCACTTGCCACACCGGTTCCTCTATCATTGTGAGGATGGATACTGATGATAATACTCTCTCTGTTGTCCAAATGTTTGATCATCCACTCGATCTGGTCAGCATACACATTGGGAGTATTCATCTCAACGGTGGATGGCAGGTTGATGATCATAGGATTCTCAGGGGTAGGTCCCCAGGTTCTCTGTACGGCATTGCAAATGTCCAGAGCAAAATCAAGTTCTGTGCCGGTGAAGCTTTCCGGAGAGTACTCCAGAATAATCTTACCCGGGAACTTGGCAGCCCTTTCTTTTACCATGTTAGTACCTTTGACTGCAATATCGATGATGTGCTCTCTGTCCATATTGAACACAACATCTCTCTGGAGTGTGGAGGTAGAATTATAAATATGTACGATAGCCTGTTTACAGCCTTCAATTGCTTCAAAAGTACGATCGATCAGTTCTTCACGACACTGGGTCAGGACCTGAACCACAACATCATCCGGAATCAGTCTCCGGTCTACCAGCTGACGCAGGAAATCAAATTCTATCTGGCTTGCTGCCGGGAATCCGATTTCAATCTCTTTAAAGCCCAGTTTGATCAAAAACTGGAACATTTCTATCTTCTCTTCCACTACCATGGGATCGATCAGGGCCTGGTTCCCATCACGCAGGTCAACGCTGCACCAAATAGGAGCCTTCTCGATTTCTTTATTAGGCCATTCTCTTTCCGGATAATCCACCACAGGATTCCTGCGGTATCTCTTATAATTTAACATTACTTTTCTCTCCTTTTTGTCAATCTGTATCGCATTTTCATGCAATAATACAGCCCATCCCATTCGGGAAGGGCTGTAGAATCATACCGGCTTATTCTCCAAGACCGCTTTCTACTGCTGCAACAAGAGTCCTGAGTGCTTCTTCCTCATCCTCTCCTTCGCATTTCAATTCGATCTCATCACCACTTTTGACGCATGCACCCAGAACACTTAAAACGCTCTTTGCATTGGCTGTACTATCCCGAAAGGTAAATGTAATAAGAGACTTAAACTGCATTGCTTCTTTACACAGAATACCTGCGGGTCTTAGATGGAGCCCTGTAGGGTTCTTGATCACTACCTTCTGGCTAACCATATGTCTTCCCTCCAAACCTTTTATATAATCGGGTCACCCCGAATGCCTTCATTCGTTATATTAACTATATCACGATTATCAGTTAATCTCAACAATTATTTCATTTAAAACATGATATCCTGGATCAGGTTCGCAAGCTTCTGTGCTTCCTGTTCAATAGCAGCCTGATCCTTGCCCTCTATCATAACACGTACCAGGGGTTCCGTTCCGGAAGGACGGATCAGAACTCTTCCCTCTCCGGCAAACTTATCTTCCAGAACCTTAATAGCCTGCGCAATTTCAGGATATTCCATATAAGAATCCTTCTTATGGTTAGCCACCTTAGCATTTACAAGTGCCTGAGGCAGTACTTCCATAACCTGTGCCAGCTCTGAGAGCGGCTTTCCGGTTTCTACCATGACCTGCAGAAGATGCAGTGCACTTAAAAGGCCGTCACCTGTAGTATTTTCATCTAAGAAAATGATATGACCGGACTGTTCACCGCCCAGACTGGCTCCGATTTCTTTCATGCGCTCCAGTACATAGCGGTCACCCACCTTGGTCTGTTCAATAGTAAGCCCCTGCTCTTTTCCCATAAGGAAGAAGCCCAGATTGCTCATTACGGTAGCAACGATGACGTTGTCATTCAGCTTGCCACGGCTCTTCAAGTAGTTACCTACGATTGCCATAATCTGATCGCCGTCAATGACTTTACCATTCTCATCTACTGCCAGCAGACGATCTGCATCACCGTCAAAAGCCAGGCCTACCTGTGCTTTCTCGTATACGACCCTTGCCTGCAATTCTTCCATATGGGTAGAACCGCAATTGGCATTGATGTTTGTTCCATCAGGATTATTGTGGATGGCTACCACGTTGCCGCCCAACTCCTTCAGTGCTTCCACAGAAGTGTAGAAAGATGCACCTTCCGCACAGTCCACAACAATCTTCATTCCTTCCAGGTTTACATTAACGGACTGGATCGCATGATTGATGTATTCTTCCCTTGCATCGGTACGGTATTTAATCTTACCGACAAAAGGTCCGATTGGGAATGTTACTCCCTGCATATTGTTTCTGATCATGCTTTCAATCTCATCTTCCATGGCATCGGGAAGCTTATAACCGTCACCATCGAAGAACTTAATACCGTTAAATTCAACCGGATTGTGGGAAGCAGATATTACAACGCCTGCATCCACTTTATATTTCTTGGTCAAATAGGCTACTGCCGGTGTGGGAATCACTCCTACATAGATACAATTAGCACCTACGGAGCAGGCTCCCGCCATCAAAGCATTGGCCAGCATATCACCTGAAATACGAGTATCACAGCCTACCATAATTGTGGGCTTGTGTGCTTTCTCTTTTGTCAACACATAGGCGCCTGCCTGACCTAACTGCATGGCAAGCAGCGGTGTCAATTCCTCATTGGCAACTCCTCTAACGCCATCTGTTCCAAATAATCTAGCCATTTATAAATTTCTCCATTCCCGCGTTATTACGCTTAATTTACTTTTCTTTCAATTAGTTGTGACTACTCATCAAGTAGCTCTTTCTGCTGAAAAATAATTCTGATTTCTACCGGCATGGTTGTAAAGACACCTTCCGGAAGTTCTACTTCCGCCGGAATGTAGTATGTGCCATACAAGGTATCACTATCAATATTCTCATCTTCCAGCCATGCATTCACATCCACTACAGCCTTCAGTTTCTCCTCATCGATACTGTCAAGATCTCTTTCCAGACCTATTACAGCAACATCATACACTTCATGATCCTGCGCAGTCTCAATGGTCACATTATCCGGTACATTAGTAATCTTCACGTTACCGGAAGTCATCTTCAAATTTCTCTCTATCTCTTGTTCTACCGTAATCTTAACCGTTGCAGTTGTAGCCGTCACATCACGGGCGATCTGTACTCCCGCAGGAAGATAACTGCGCAGATTAATATCTTCACTATAGTCTTCTGTCAGCCCGGTGACATCCAACACCTCAGCGGGTACTACTATACTATTCACGGAATTCAGCACAGATTCACTGCCGGCAATTTTAATTTCCTGAATCGTACTCTCAATCTCACCGGTGATCCGATATCCAGCCTGAACTTCTCCCATCGTCTCAAAAATAACAGGAACCGTTTTCGTAGCAAGTACTGTTACATTAGCCAATGTTCTTTCTGCACTCTTCTGAACCAGACTGCTGTCAAGCTGATTGCCTTCCTTATCATACAAGCGGATAACTTCTGATGTCGAAATATCAGAGGTACTGCCCGATATATCTACTGTTACAGTTGCATAACTCACCTGTTCCACTTTACTCTTGCCGCCCGTAATGGTGATACGGTTCTGTTCCGATTTGGCTGAGCCAAGCTGATAACCTTCCGCCACTTCCCCTTTGGTCTCAACATTTACAGGCACATTTGCCGTATCTTTCTCTTCTACGAAAAGCTTTAATTCATCGCTTCCCTCGGCCGGTGTAATATCAACGGAGCTGGCATACTCTGTAACTGCCGAGAACTCAATTTTAATGACATCGGACATATTCTTGTCGGCAAAATCAGCCGTTGCCACGATAGAATTCTTTCCCTCAGACCGCATTGCCGAGACAACCGTCTTTGGTCCTTTTACCGCCACCTTCTTCACCACATCCGTACTGTCCAACACATCATAAACAAGACCTTGATCAGTTAAAAGCTCCGTATTGACAAATTGTACGGGGATATTGACAAATGTCACTTCTTCATGGGGGTCGTCTATATACACAACCATAAACCAGAGTCCGAAAGCAATCAGAAGGCTGACCAGCTTAATACCCCAATTGGTAAACAGCTTCTTTCTCATTTTTTATCCTTGTTCCTTCCTTTCCATCTATGCTTTCCTTTGTCCTCCTCATCAACGGTATCCTGCAGAGTACGGAGCTTTTCTTTCAATGCTTCCGAACCTGAAACACGCTCCAGCTTACCATTCATGGCAATACTGATGCCACCGGTTTCCTCTGATACGATGACTGTCATGGAATCTGTCACTTCCGAAATTCCTACACCTGCACGATGCCTTGTCCCCAGTTCTTTGCCCAGCCTCATATTATCAGATAACGGAAGATAACAAGTAGCTGATGTAATTCTGTTTCCCCTGACGATAACAGCACCATCATGCAAGGGCGTATTATGTTCAAAGATATTGATCAGCAGCTGGCTTGTAACGATACCGTCAACATCGATTCCCGTACGCTCATAATCCGCCAGCGAATCTTTATATTCTATAACAATCAATGCCCCTGTCTTGGCCTTACTCATTTCTATACAGGCTTTTGTGATTTCATTGACCGTCTTATCATCAAACACTGTTGTTTCTTTCTTACCTGTGTCAAAGGGAATCACTGATGTAAGTACGTTTTTCTTTCCCAGTTCCTCCAGAGCTTTACGTATTTCGGGCTGCATGACAACGATAAGCGCCGTTATGGCAAATGATGCAACATTCTTTACTATCCACAGAATAGTGTTCATCTTTGTGAAATAGGCAATCAACAGAAAGGCAATGATCACAATAAAACCTTTCAGAAGCTGCCATGCTCTGCCAGCCTGAATCCAGACCAGGATATGATACACCAAAAATGCGATGATCAATATCTCGATGATATCACGTATTCCCATGGAAGACAGTATTCTATGCACTTCATCTACTGTTATATTCCACAAATCCATATCGTTGCAACCTCTTATTCTATCCTATTTTATCTTAATCTTAATCCCATTCTTCAAAATCATCATACACATCTTCTGCTTCTGTGTTTTCCACCATATTACTGTTGATGGTAACACTCTTCTGCCCTCTGCCGTTTGTATCAATCCGTCTGTTCACAGCAGTACGTTCTGTAACAACATTTCTGGTAAAACCATATTCATTGTCTGTTTCAGATATATCACGATCAGCACCTGCCGTTCTCCTTGTGCCCGCCATCGAACCGTTCCCACGCCTTGTACCTTCTGCCTGCTTTCCGGCTGTCTGTCTCATACCTGCTGTGGTTCCGGAAACCGTTCTGGTACCTGCTGCAGCGCCTGAAACTGTTCTGGCACCCGTCGCAGCTCCTGATCTGCTACTGCCGGAACTCTTCATGCCATCTGCAGATGTGCTTCTGGAGGCGGTCCTTCTCTGCGTGTTAATCTTCTTCACTTTCCTGGACTGAGCCGCTACCGTCATCTTAGGAATTGCTTTGACATAGTAATAATATTCATCATCCTCAAATTGCACTTTCTCTGTTCTGCTATAATCCACACAGAACCTGAAAAATTCCAGAATCTTGCCTACAAAAACTGCAAGGATGGATCCCAGAATGGCACCTACGACAGAAACATTGGTATCATATATGAGATCACCTGCCAACAGCACGATCAGATTCACAATAGCACCTGCCAACATTGCTATGGTCCATGCATAATCAACAGACATTCTTCTGATCAGGTATACCACGATCACCGTGATTGCAAATGCTACGATCATAACCAGCATTGCTTTATTATCTATCAATCCGTCGATCAGCAGTTTCAGCTTGGCTGTTGCATCTCCCTCATCCAGTGTATTGATAGCCGTTGCACTCCCTATCACGTGACTCAGGAAATAGTAAACAATCAAACCACAACCTATGGAAACTGCAGATGCAGGCGTTCCCAAAAGTCCCATGGCAATAGGCATCACATAAGGTATCTTCATCGCACATAACATAGGCGTCAAAATCACCACCAGGGAATCTTTCGGACTGAACCGAAAGAACAGCAGGAACATCACCAGATACAGACACAATCCCACCAATGCCACTTCCAGAGACAGCGCATACATATGCAGCAGACTGAATAATGCAGCGAACATGATAATACATCCATTCGGCAGGAAAGAACACAACAATGATACAATCAAAACAACTGCCAGATTATCTACCCGGCTCATATACCCCAATTTGCCGTTCACCACTGTCAGCGTCACAAATGCCAGCAGGAACTTTAACACAGGTATAATAAATACCTCGTTTCTGCTATACAGCAGCTTCAGTTTTTCTCTCATTTCCAGTAAACCCGTCATTTTATCTACCTCTTCAAATTCAAAAGCTCTCTTATTCCTGGTACAGAGAGTTCAGTTTCTTCAAATGATTATAATAGTCTTTCAGGCTCTTGCGCGCCTTTGTGTAACGGTATGCATATACCAGGTAAGATATGATACCGTATGCGACAACTGTCACTCCATAATAAAGCAATACATTTCTTGCGAACGCGATCAGATCCATTTTATAAAAATCCTGCAGAAAATTCTCCAGATCATACAGTATATATAATGCAAAGCAAATTACATATGCAATGGTAGCACTGACAATCGATTTCAGCAACTGAAGACTGATATAATCGCTGCGAAAATATTTGCCGACCTTCATATTCTTCTTGCCTTCCTTCTGTGCATATGCTTCCATTTTGGTCATCAGGATGACCCGCTCTTCATTCAGCATCCGTTTTACCTCCTATCAAATGCAAGAACAGATACAGCCTGCTTATAAGCCGCTGCCACATGACAATGTAATAAAATATATCTTCTCCGCACCTGCCGCTAACAATGCAGCTGCCGCAGCATCCATTGTACTGCCTGTGGTGTAAATATCATCTATTAGTATAATCGTCTTTAATTTTACATCATTTCCTCTGATATGGAAAGCTTTTTTCAAATTATTTTGCCTTTCCTGAGGATTTAATTTTTTTAAAGGCACTGTATTTTTCACTCTAATTAATATTTTATCATAAACAGGGATTCCTGTATACCTGCTTATGGCTTTTGCCAGAAGTTCTGCCTGATTGTATCCTCTCTTTCGCCTTCTGGCAGGATGGAGTGGAATCGGTATCAGGGCGTCCGGATGCATACGCTGTATCTCGTCCCCCAGATATCTTGCAATCTCTTCCCCAAAGAAGTCTGCATACTCTCTCCTGTTTCCATATTTGAACCGATAAATGGCCGGAGCAATACTCCCATATTCATATAATGCCCTGCCTCTGAGAAAGACATGCTTCCTGATGCTGCAATCGTGACAATATTCCTGTTCTTCCTCTTCCAGCTTCTTTCCGCACTTAAGGCATCTGGGCGGTGAGATCACTTTCAGCTTCTTCATGCAGCCCAGACATATCTTTTCTCCAAAAGGAGTCACAATGTCGTCGCACACCGGGCATCTTAACGGAAAAAGCAGCTGAATACAGACATCTGCTGCCTTACGCATGTATTTTTTACCAAGTATTATCAGCATCCACCTCCGGTTTCAGTTCCCTGATTCGTTCCGCAAGCGCCGTATACCTGCGGTTCTCACTTTCATTGTCAATCATTCCTCTCACCACCGCACTGCTGCCAAGAATGGTCACACAGCTGCGCCCTCTGGTTACGCCGGTATAGAGTAGATTTCGATTAAAAAGCATCCGTGGTCCGCTTAAAAGCGGCATGATCACCGCCGGATATTCGCTTCCCTGGGATTTATGTATGGTAATGGCATAAGATAATTCCAGTTCTTCCAGCAAGGCAAACGGGTATGTCACCCTTCTGTGTTCATCATATTCCACCACAAGAGAAGATGCTGTTTCGTTGATCTCCAGAATCCGCCCCATATCACCGTTGAACACACCGATTCCTTTGTCAATGGGAATTCCGTATTTGCTTACAATTTCCCACTCCAACTGGTAATTGTTCTTGATCTGCATGACCTTGTCGCCTTCACGGTAGATGGTATCTCCCACAATGTGCTCTTTCTTCCCGGGATCAGGCGGATTCAGATATCGCTGCAAAATACCGTTCAATGTCTCTACGCCCAGGCTTCCCTTTCTCATAGGTGTCAGCACCTGGATGTCATAGGGGGTAGCATTCACGTATCTGGGCAGCTTGTCCTGAATCAATTGGATCATGTGCTTATAAATCACATTGACATCTGATCTCTCCAGAAGGAAGAAATCCTTGCTCTTATTATCCAGTGCAATCTGCTCTCCTTTATTGATACGGTGAGCGTTGACTACAATATCACTTTCCTCTGCCTGCCTGAAAATCTTTTGCAGGACTACCATGGGAAAAGCACCGCTGGTCATGAGATCACGCAGTACCTGCCCCGGCCCCACACTGGGCAGCTGGTTCACATCCCCCACCAACACCAGTCTGGTTCCCGGTGTGATAGCCTTAAGGAGTGCCTGAAAAAGTGTCAGATCCACCATGGACATCTCGTCAATGATAATCACATCTGCTTCCAGCGGGTTCTCTGCATTGCGCTCAAAACGCACCTTTCTGGTATCCTCATCGGACAGCGCACCGTTCAGTTCCAGCATGCGGTGGATGGTTCTGGCTTCATATCCTGTAGCCTCAGTCATTCTTTTGGCCGCACGCCCGGTAGGCGCCGCCAGGAAAATGTCCATTCCCTCCGCTTCAAAATAGTGAATAATCATGTTGATAGTAGTTGTCTTACCGGTACCCGGTCCGCCGGAAAGGATAAAAAGGCCGTTTTTGACACATTCCAGCACTGCCTCCTGCTGCAGTGTGTCCATTTCCATATGAAGGGAAGCAGCCAGCTTCTCAATCTTCTTCCTCACTGCCAGTTCTACAGCGCTGGTATCCGCCCACATGGGCATGTCCAGCTCCCTCAGCATTCTGGCGCAGTTCAATTCCGCATAATAATAGGACGCCGCAAATACAGCGTTTCCTTTGACTACTGTTTTCTTGTCCATGGTCAGATTATCTATCTGTGGCCGTATATCCTCTTCTGACACGCCAAGCAGTTCAGAAGCCCTCCGAAGCAGCAAATCCATGGGCAGATAGCAGTGTCCCTCCCCAGTGGCCTGAAGGAGTGTATACAATAGTCCGCTTCGGATCCGATAATCGGAATCCGTATGAATGCCGATTTTAGACGCAATTTCGTCTGCAATCTTAAATCCCACTCCGCTGATGTCCTCTGCCAGCCTGTAGGGATTTTCTTTCATAATACTATAGAGGTTCATCCCATAGGTGTCATAAATCTTTACTGCCAGCGTGTTGGAGATGCCAAACTGCTGCAGGTAAACCAGAGCCTCACGCAGTTCTTTCTTTTCTTCCATCTGGACAGCGATCTCTCTGGCTTTCCGCTCACTGATTCCTTTGATCTCTGCAAGCCGTTCCGGCTCTTCTTCAATAATGCGAAATGTGTCATCGCCAAATTTCTTTACAATCCTGGCGGCCAGTGCTGCTCCTACACCTTTGACTGCACCCGACCCCAGATATCGTTCCATGCTGACACTGTCTTTGGGTGCAACTACCTGATAAGAACTGATTTTAAACTGGCTTCCATATACCGGATGTTCTACCGTTTCTCCCTGAGCGCAGATATTCTCTCCCTGACTTAATCCCTTGCAGATTCCGACGCAGGTAAGCTCTTCTCCTTCCGCCATCAGGCTTAAGACCGTATATCCATTTTCACTGTTTTGAAAAATAATGTGATCCACATAACCATTGACTGTTTCCATATCGAAAATCTTACCTTTCAGAACTCAGCAACAGTTTACGGCCGGGAGATCTGTTGCCGGAAGAAAAAGGCTGCCGGAAACCGGCAGCCGGTTGTAACCTTTATAAATGGCCGTAAATAGCACTTAAACTTTACAGTCCGGTCTACATCTGAACCATAACAGATGCACTTCACTTTTAGTCCTCTCTGTAACCTGCCAGGAATTCAACATATTTGCCGGTACCGATAGCAACTGCTGTCATAGGATCTTCTGCTGTCATGGTATTGATACCTGTTCTGGAAGAAATGAGTTCTTCCAGTCCACGCAGAAGGCTGCCGCCGCCTGTCAGGACGATACCTCTGTCAGCAATATCTGCTGCCAGCTCAGGGGGAGTCTTCTCAAGCACGCTGTGGATAGTCTCCACGATCTGAGAAGTAGTCTCTTTCAAAGCTTCCTCGATCTCCTCGGAAGATACTTTTACCGTCTTAGGAAGACCTGTCACCAGGTTACGTCCCCTTACATCCATGAAATCAGGCTCTGCTCTCTTGTAGCAGGAACCAATCTTAATCTTCAGATCTTCTGCGGTTCTTTCACCGATCAGGAGGTTATGTTTCTTACGCATGTAACGTACAATTGCTTCATCGAAGTCATCTCCGGCAATCTTAATGGAAGCACTGACAACGGTACCTCCCAGGGAGATAACTGCAATATCAGAGGTACCGCCTCCGATATCTACGATCATATTGCCGCAAGGCTTGGAAATATCGATGCCTGCACCGATAGCTGCAGCAATAGGCTCCTCAATAATGGATACCTCTCTTGCGCCTGCCTGGTAGGTAGCATCTTCTACTGCCTTCTTCTCAACCTCAGTTACGCCGCTGGGAACGCATACTGCTATTCTGGGCTTACGGAAAGTTCTCTTACCGAGAGCCTTCTGGATGAAATACTTCATCATTTTCTCTGTAACGGTATAGTCGGAGATAACACCCTGACGAAGCGGTCTTACTGCTACGATATTGCCGGGTGTACGTCCCAGCATGAGACGCGCATCCTCTCCGATTGCTTTGATTTTATTAGAGTCTCTATCGAAAGCTACAACAGACGGCTCTTTTAACACTACGCCCTTTCCTCTGATGTAGACTAATATACTGGCGGTTCCCAAATCGATTCCGATATCTGTGCACTGCATGAATTGTGTACCCCTTTCTCATGTTGTGGTGTATTATAACGCTTCTGCCTGCTGTTTTTGCAGAAGCCGTATCCAAATCGTCACTTTATATCTCTATAATCTATGCTACGCATGTCTTTATATATGATAATTTCCTGATTTGTGAGTTTTAATCATGGGTATTATACCCTAAAGTGCTGATTTTTCATAGGGGTTTCATAAAAATTTAAAAATTTTTTTTAACAGTCTGTTACTATTCACTCCGCATCGCAGATGCTTTTAGCCGCAGCCCGGGCGCGGGTAAGCATCTTCTTAATATAGATGCCGGTATAGGAGGCAGGGTTCTTGGCAACTTCCTCGGGTGTGCCCTGTGCAATGACCGTGCCGCCCTTGTCGCCGCCTTCGGGTCCGATATCGATGATGTAGTCAGCCGTCTTGATGACGTCCAGGTTGTGTTCGATGACTACTACGGTGTTACCGCCATCAGCAAGGCGGTGAATGATTTCTACCAACTTGTGGACATCGGCAAAGTGCAGACCGGTGGTGGGCTCGTCCAGAATGTAGATTGTCTTGCCTGTACTGCGTCTGGAGAGCTCTGTAGCAAGCTTGATACGCTGTGCTTCTCCGCCGGATAACGTGGTAGAGGGCTGACCCAGTTTAACGTAGGATAAGCCTACATCGTTGAGCGTCTCAATTTTTCTGCGGATTGAGGGGAGGTTTTCAAAGAAGGGCAATGCCTCCTCTACTGTCATATCCAGCACATCAAAAATGCTCTTTCCCTTATATTTTACATCCAGGGTCTCACGGTTATAGCGCTTGCCGCCACAGACCTCGCAGGGTACATATACATCCGGCAGGAAATGCATCTCAATCTTGATGATACCGTCACCGCCGCAGGCTTCGCAGCGTCCGCCTTTTACATTGAAGCTGAAACGCCCCTTATTATATCCCTTGGCCTTTGCATCCGGTGTGGAAGCAAAGAGATCGCGAATCTGATCAAATACACCGGTATAGGTGGCCGGGTTGGATCTGGGTGTTCTTCCGATGGGGGACTGGTCGATATCGATTACTTTATCAAGCTGTTCAACGCCCTCAATGCCTTTATGCTTGCCGGGGATGCATCTGGCACGATTCAATTCCCTCGCAAGATGCTTGTACAGGATTTCGTTGACCAGAGAACTCTTACCGGAACCGGATACACCGGTGACGCAGGTGAAAACTCCCAACGGGAACTCTACATCAATATTCTTCAGGTTATTCTCCTGCGCCCCCAGTACTTTCAGGTATCCGGCAGGCTGGCGGCGTACAGCGGGAACAGGAATCTGAATCTCTCCGCTGAGGTATTGGCCCGTGATGGATCGGGGATTCTTCATGATCTCCTCGGCAGTACCGCAGGCTACCACTTCTCCACCGTGAGAGCCGGCTCCGGGTCCGATATCCACAATGTAATCAGCAGCCAGCATGGTATCCTCATCATGTTCTACCACGATCAGGGTGTTGCCCAGGTCTCTTAAGCCTTTCAGGGCATTCAGCAGCTTGTCGTTGTCTCTCTGGTGCAGACCGATACTGGGTTCATCCAGAATATAGCAGACTCCTACCAGACCGGAACCGATCTGGGTAGCCAGTCGAATACGCTGGGCTTCTCCGCCGGAAAGGCTGGCTGTGCCTCTTGCCAGAGACAGATACTCCAGTCCTACTCCCTTCAGGAACCCTACACGGGCACGGATCTCTTTCAGTACTTGTTTTCCAATCAGCTCCTGCTGGGGTGTCAGTTTCATATCCTGTACAAAATCGTATAGGTCAGCCACGGACATGGAGGTAATCTCATGGATATTCTTGTCACAGACTGTCACCGCAAGAGATTCCTTCTTCAGACGCATTCCCTTACATTCTTTACAGGGTGTGATGCGCATGAAAGTCTCGTACTCCTGTTTCATGATATCGGAAGCAGTCTCACGATATTTTCTCTCCACATTTTTAATCAGTCCCTCGAAGGCTACGGGATAAACACCTCTGCCTCTCTGTCCCTGATAATGGACTTCTACCTCTTTGCCGCCTGTTCCGTGAAGAAGGATATTCTGAACGTTCTCCGGATATTTTTCAAAAGGAGTATCCAGATCAAAACCATATTCTTTGCAGAGTGCCAGTAAAATTGCATGGGTAAAGGATCCCTTATCCGTGCAGGACTGCCAGCCCATAACCGTAATGGCACCGTCATTGATACTGATGGACTTGTCAGGGATCATAAGGTCTACGTCAAATTCCATTTTGTATCCCAGTCCGAAGCAGACGGGGCAGGCACCGAAGGGATTATTAAATGAAAAGCTTCTGGGCTCCACTTCGCTGATACTGATGCCGCAGTCAGGGCAGGAAAAGCTCTGGCTGAAGTTCACCGGTGTTCCGCCGATAACATCCACGATCATCAGTCCGTCAGCCAGCTCCAGTACATTTTCAATGGAATCGGTAAGACGCCTCTCAATACCGGGCTTCACTACAAGGCGGTCCACAACAATCTCAATGTTATGCTTGATATTCTTATCCAGCTTGATTTCTTCCGTCAGTTCATAAAGGCTGCCATCAATGCGCACACGGACGTAGCCACTCCTCTTGGCACGATCCAGTACCTTGGCATGCTCACCCTTACGTCCTTTTACCACAGGAGCCAGCAGCTGAATTCTGGTGCCTTCTCCCATGTCCATGATCTGGTCTACCATCTGGTCCACTGTCTGCTTCGCAATCACATGGCCGCACTTGGGGCAGTGAGGAATACCTATTCTGGCATACAAAAGTCTGAAATAATCATAGATCTCCGTGACGGTACCGACTGTAGATCTGGGGTTGCGGTTGGTAGACTTCTGGTCAATGGAAATAGCGGGAGACAATCCGTCTATGCGTTCCACATTCGGTTTCTCCATCTGTCCCAGGAACTGTCTGGCATAGGAAGACAGCGATTCCATGTATCTGCGCTGCCCTTCCGCATAGATAGTATCAAAGGCCAGGGAGGATTTTCCCGATCCGGACATACCGGTCAGGACTACCAGTTCATTTCTGGGGATGTCCACATTAATTCCTTTTAAATTATTTTCATGTGCGCCGCGAATCTTGATATACTCTCTGGGGCGCATCTTCTTGACTTCTTCCATTTGTTCGTTCCTTTCCATTGAATTCCTGCTCTTTTGTATAATCATTTATTATATGTCATCTTCTGCGTTGTTAGTCGTCCATGTCCTGCAAACGCTTCTTCAGTTCAATCATCTTATCACGCAGTTCTGCTGCCGCTTCGAAGTTCAGATCTGCCGCTGCCTTCTGCATCTTCCTCTGTACATCTGCAATCAGCTTCTCCAGTTCCTTGCGATTCATAGACTCAGGATCCTTTTCAAAGCGTACTTCTTCCTTGGCAATCTCCTTGGAAATGCTGATCAGGTCACGCACTGCTTTCTTGATGGTCTGCGGCGTGATTCCATGCTCCTCATTATACTTCATCTGAATCCGGCGGCGACGGTTGGTCTCATCCAGTGCAGCCCGCATGGAATCCGTAATGGTATCCGCATACATGATAACATGCCCCTCTGCATTACGCGCGGCACGTCCGATGGTCTGTACCAGTGAGGTCTCACTTCTCAAGAATCCTTCCTTGTCGGCATCCAGGATCGCGACAAGCGAAATCTCCGGGATATCCAGTCCCTCTCTAAGGAGGTTGATTCCCACCAGCACATCAAACACATCCAGACGCATATCACGGATAATCTGGGCTCGTTCCAGAGTATCGATGTCGGAATGTAGGTATTTCACCCGGATTCCCACTTCTTTCATGTAATCTGTCAAGTCTTCTGCCATCCGCTTGGTCAGTGTAGTGATCAATACTTTATTATGCTTGGCAGTCTCTTTTTTCACCTCGGAAATCAGGTCATCAATCTGTCCTTCCACGGGCCGCACATCCACTTCCGGATCCAGCAGACCGGTAGGTCGGATGATCTGTTCGGTACGAAGCAGCTCATGCTCCTCTTCATAGACAGAAGGAGTCGCGGACACAAACATTATCTGATCAATATGAGCCTCAAATTCTTCGAAATTCAGGGGTCTGTTGTCCAGGGCTGACGGCAGGCGGAACCCATAATCCACCAGTGTCATCTTACGGGAACGGTCCCCGGCATACATTCCCCGGATCTGAGGAATTGTCATATGGGACTCATCTATGATAATGAGATAGTCATCTCCGAAATAATCCATCAGCGTCATAGGCGGGGCTCCCGCAGGCATTCCGTTCAGATGTCTGGAATAGTTCTCAATGCCGGAACAGAAACCGGTCTCTCTTAGCATCTCTATGTCAAAGTTGGTCCTCTCTGAAATACGTTGAGCCTCCAGCAGCTTGTCTTCTCCCTTAAAATAGCGGACGCGCTCTTCCATTTCTTTCTCAATCTCATCACAGGCCACCTTGATTCTTTCCTGGCTCACTACATAGTGTGACGCCGGGAAAATAGAAATATGCTTAAGTTCCGCATGTATTTTTCCCGTTAACGGTTCTACCTCTGCGATTCTGTCAATCTCGTCACCGAAGAACTCTACCCTGATGAGGTAGTCACCGCCCTGGGCAGGGTAAATCTCCAATACGTCTCCTCTTACCCGGAACGTGCCGCGCTGGATGTCCATCTCATTGCGGTTGTACTGGATGTCTATCAGTTCCCGGATCACCTGATCTCTGTCCTTGATCATACCGGGGCGCAGAGATACGATCATCTGCTGGTATTCATCGGGGCTTCCCAGGCCGTAGATGCAGGATACACTGGCTACCACGATAACGTCCTTTCGCTCCGTCAGGGATGCAGTGGCCGACAGGCGCAGCTTGTCAATTTCCTCGTTGACCGCGGAATCCTTGGCGATGTAGGTATCGGAGGACGGGACGTAGGCTTCGGGTTGGTAGTAGTCGTAGTAGGATACAAAGTATTCCACTGCGTTCTCGGGGAAGAACTCCTTGAACTCTGAGTACAATTGCCCGGCAAGGGTTTTGTTATGGGCGATAATGAGTGTTGGCTTCTGTAATTGTTCGATGACATTAGCCATGGTAAAGGTCTTGCCGGAACCCGTAACCCCTAGTAAAGTCTGGAATTGATTGCCTTCTTTGAACCCATCCACCAGTGCTTTGATCGCCTGGGGCTGGTCACCTGTCGGCTTATATTCTGAATGTAATTTAAACTCCATTTTAACAAAATCCCTCCAAAATTTGTACCTAAAAAGTTTCACGGTCAGCCACAAATTCGTCGTGACACGTTTTCACTTTTTGGTCAAAACAGCCTCACGACGAATTTGGGTCATCCAAAGCCATTTTTACGACTACATAATTCTTCCTAAAACAAGTGGAAATAATGATACAAAATACTTCTTCTAATATATCACAAAGTAAGTAAAATGTACATACCTGAACGAACTTATGTTCTGTAATTTATTATTTATTAGTAACAGTTCAGACAACCTTGGACGTAGGCGCACAAATCATGCTCGCATGATTTTGCGCTTACGTATAGGGTTGTACTGAGCGCCAGATTATGAGCAAAAATAGTTGCGAAGCGACGGAGAGCGCCGCAGGCTGCGACCAAAAGCATCTGCGATGCTTTGCGAATGGCGCGTCTGAACTGTTACATTTATTATTTTTCCTGTGGCAGGTACTGGCTTGTATCTTACTATATCCCAAAGACTTTCTCTGAATTTCTCCTGATGCTCCTGCTTCGGCAATACCTCATCCATAAAATCTGATATTTCCGGGACTCCGTCTGCAATAATCCCCCTATTATCTCCATAAACATCTATTGTGATTATTTCTTTTGCATCTTCTTCCTCCCATACCTGTAAATGAAACACAAAGCCTTCTGTCAAGTTCTGAATATTGCCTATACAGCTATCGTCCCACAAAATCCGTTCCCTTATTTGGTTCGCAAAAACACCATTGTCGGTTTTGCTCATTAATTCTGACAAGATCTTGTGTATTTTGGGTATCGACACTTCGCTCTGATATATCAACGTTGCTTGCTCAACTACTGAAAACTGCCAATTCTTCTCTTCAATATAATTCCGCACATCTTTAGATAGTATTAGTTCTCTCATTATCCATTCCTCCATAACGAAAGTCCTCAGCCATATTATAGCTGAGGACTCCATAAATCATTCCTATTCAACTGACCTAAAAGGCTCACACCGCCTTTACAACAAATGCAATTCATTTGCAAAAATACCTTCATAATCCTGCAACTCATGAAACATACCATCTACAATAACTTTCCCGGCATCTATTCTATAAATCATAAGAAAATTATGCTTTTCAAATCCAATCCTACGATATCCGTGTTTGGCAAGTGCCGGATTGTCACATAATTTGAAGGAATCTGCTACCATAGAAAATTTCTTTTTAGTTGCTTTTGCATCTGCCAAAATCGCTTTTGCTGCCTGTCTGTTTCCCAACGTCTCTATTGTATAGTACACATACATATCCAATCTGCGTTTCGCAGTTGGCATAATGATAACTTTATAAGCCATACTTTGCACTGATTTCATCTATTGCAGAATCGAAATCTTCTCCCTCACCATTCTCGTAATTCTCTCTTGCCTGAGCAAGTTCAGATAAAATTTCATTGGCACTCAATGGCTTATAGGGGTTATTTGCACAGAAGTTCATCAATGAATAAGCTCTTATCTCTTCCTGACGTTCCTCAGGAATTGTAGATATCAATGCCAAATTAGCTTCCATTGTACTCATAGAAAAACCTCCATTTCTTCAATCATATATCTGTCACACTACTGTTTATAACTTCACTGTTATCTAATTTTATTGTACCACGAAACACTTAAAGTACAACCAAAATTTTTCTAAAATATTTTACTTATGCTCCCGACGAATCAAGGTCACCTATTCTACTATCTCCGCCCTGTTTTATCCTGTCCGTTTTCCCCATTTTTGTATTAAAACTTGTGGAAAAACACACTACAAAGTCTGTAGTACCTAAAACCACTTCATGACTTATCTCTTTTACAAATGCGCATATTCCCACATAATTCAGATGCATAGCAAATACCAAAAGTTCACCCCTTGCTCGAATTGCCGCATCACCTGTATCTATCAGTGTAAAACACCCCTTACTAACCACAAGCATTCTTGCTAAACGATAGTCACCTTTCATGTTTTGCCAAATGTTACTCCAGTTTTCTCCAAAGCAAAACCTTTGGCGAAATCCCCAAAACAGTTTTACAAAAACATCATTAATCACTATAGGAATCGACATAGTGACACCATACCGGAAATCATATCCCTTCTGAAACATTTGTGAAGTCAGTTTTTCCAGCATACTTATTTCCCGATTAACATTCTTGTCCGCAAGTTGCCATAGTTCAAATCCCGGAATCGGGATACCCATCCCCCTCCTGCCTACATGTCCTCGGGTTCCGGATGAGCCTGCCACATCCGACATCAAATGTCCTACCCAATTTGCAAAACCAATTGCAATCTTTTCTATCAGATACTGTCCGGATAATCCTCCTGCAATCGACACCGACCTCAACCTCACAATCTTTCCTTCGCTCACAACCGAGGTTTTATTAGTCAACTGATCCAGAATAGAAAAGAACAATCCAACCACATCCGGACAATGTGCCAAAGATTTCAAATGATGATTCCCGGGATAGAAATGTGTGAGCACTTCACCTCCAATCAGGTCCTTGGTATATCGTGCATCATAATTTACCCGAAACCGTTCTTCCAAAAAACCTATCGCACTCGCTACAGAATAGGGCTTCCTCCGATACCATAATCCATGTATTCTTTTGTGTTTTTGATCCAAGTCATACACCCGCGTTAATCTCTGTGGGATACTCCCGCACAACTGATTCTGCCTTGAGTGCTGTTTCCAGTTCTTCCATTTCTACTTCCGACAATTCTTTTCCGTTTCCCTCATAGTTATCAATGTAGTGAGGAATATTACAACAATAACAAATTTGCTCGTAATGATAATTATCCGTTAGCTTAGAATAATTATTGGTATAAAGAATATGTGTTAGTCCGCATCTGGGTTGTTTGGGTTCCAAGTCCGTTTTATGGTGCACATTCTGAGGTATAATCTTTCCATAGATTGGAGGATAGATACCATGACTAACCAGAATATACTTATCGCCCGAATTAAACAGCTCTCTGATGAGGAGATTGCAACTTTACTTGACACCACTTCCATTATGCTAAAAAAACATAGTATTGAAGTCTGTCCTGATTGTCCTTATTGCGGATCTCACATTATTATCCGCTTTGGCCATAAGTGTGGAAAGCAACGTTTTCGGTGCAAAGGATGTATGCGTACATTCGTCACAACCACAAATACAGTGATGTTCAATTCACACTACCCGGCCGAAATATGGAGCGAAGCTATAGAAGACACTCTCCGCGGTCATGCTATCGATTACACTGCAAACAGGCTTGGGCTCTATCATCAGGCAGTTTTTAACATGCGCCACAAAATCCTTATGGCACTTTCGGAGATATCCGGAATCAAGGACGTTTGCCTTGGTGAAGTATCAGAACTGGACGAAACCTTTGTCTTGGACTGCTACAAAGGCAAACAGTTGGGTAACGATATCACCAGAAAACCACGCAAACATGGGGCAAAAGCCGAAAAACGCGGCATTTCCAACGAATACGTCTGCATCTGTACCGGCATAATATCAGGATCAGGAGTGTGTGCTGGAGGTCTTTGCCTGGCTTGAAACCGTCCTTGGGAAAGAAGCCTTTAGAAAGCTGTTTCCGGTAATTCTTACGGATGGTGGCTCAGAATTCTCTGCAAGGAAAGAAATGGAAGAATTCTGTGACGGAACCAAAAGTACCACCATTTTTTACTGCGATCCTTACTGCTTCTGGCAGAAGGGAGCCTGTGAGAAAAATCACGAGTACATTCGCTATATACGTCCCAAAGGAAGCTCCTTTGCTGACCTGGATGATGATAAAGTCAAGCTTATGATGAACCACATAAACAACGAAAAAAGAGACAGCCTCAATGGACACAGCCCATATGAACTCTCTCTTTTGCTCTTGGACAATAAGCTGCATAAAGCATTAGGTTTAAAGGCAATCTCACCTGATGATGTTATGCTTAGTCCAAACTTATTAAAATAAAATAGTTAAGCACAGGCAGATTTCACTGCACCAGAATTTAGTCTTGCACACAAGGCATGTGGAATTTAGTCTCGCACACTATTTTCAGATGCCCGTTCAGCACGCATAAAAACATGAAAACTGGGTGCTTATGGGTTCATTATACGGCAAAAACATGAAATTGTTAAGGTACAAAATGGAATTTAATCCCGCAAATTTACTGGGATGTTCCACAACTGGAATTTAGTTTTTCATTTAAGTTATATTTCCCGCACGCCGATTATCTATACAGCAATTTCTTCTCCTTCAGATACTGAACCATCATCCCGGTCCAGTCTGTCTGAATCATGTCAAAACCTCTCTCTGCCAGCCACCCCCAGCCGAGATCCATATTCTGACAAAGGGCAGTATCATCGGAATGTCCCGCAGTAAGCTGTTTCGTGCAATCGTAAATAATCGAATTTACCCAGATCATCTTGTCATCTTTATGCATTTTCTCGATAAATGCAGGAGATGCAACTTCTGCCTCTTCTGATGCGAACAACACTTCTGCCCCGATATAATTGATGGAAGATGCCATCAGCTTTTCATGCAGCGGATGCGTATCTCTTACGACAGGCATGTATGGCAGCTTAGGTGCCACCTCCTGAAGGACTGTGAAAACTTCTTTAGAAGGTGCGGATTTTACTACGATCTGATCCTCCATATCATGACGCTTGATGGCCTCATAAATTTCTCTTGGATGTCCCCAGAATTTATCTACATTGATGAAACAGCGTCCCTTGAAGGTTTCCAGCACCTCATCAAAGGTATTGACACCAAACTGAGTAGGGGTACGGTCATAATTCACATAACGCAGCTTTGAAACTTCTTCTGCAGTCATATTGGGAATGTACTCTTTGCTGTTCAAATGATGAGGTTCCATGCCCGGATGGAAAATGAACAGTTTACCGTCTTTGCTCATTTCCACATCAATTTCAATCATGTCTGCTCCCTGTTTTAAGGCAATTTCATAACTTGCCAGGGTATTGCAGGGAATATTGCCGCCTGCTGTGCCTCGATGGGCTACGATGATCCTTTTTTCTTTTGCTGTTTCCTGGATATTAAACTTCATATTTCTCCTCTTTCCTGCCTCTTGCAGCCCCGGCTCAGCGCTGCGCTTTGCTGCTGATTTTTCAATTATTTAAAACCAAAAGCTTCCTTTTAATCTGATATCTCTCGAAGAAGATCCCACATAGACCGTAAACTCTCCGTGCTCCAGGTGCCAGTCTTTTGTAGCCTCATTATAATAAGAAAGATCCCTGACGGAAACAGGCAGGCTGACCATCGTCATCTGACCCGGTTCCAGCTTTATCTTCTTAAAATTCCTAAGTTCTTTAGGGGGCCGCTTTACACTGCATACAGGATCCCCGATATATAACTGCGCCGTCTCAATGGCCGCAGCAGGGCCTGTATTTTTTATCTGAAAGCTGATAACTACCTCGTTTTCTCCTGTTGCGATTGCCAGATCTGAATATGAAAAATCACTATAGGACAGCCCATGTCCGAATGGAAACATGGGATCTATATTATCATAGTCGTAAGCTCTGTATCCCACCAGAATGTCTTCCTGATATTTGCAGTTGGTTTTCTGATATTCCCCATACCTTGCAACGGGGGTATCTGTATATGTTTTCGGCAATGTAAAGGGCAGTTTGCCGCTGGGACAGACATCACCGGTCAATATATCACAGAGTACATGTCCGGTTTCCATTCCCGCATACCAGGTCCAGATGACCGCCTTTGCCTCTTCTACCCAAGGCATGGCAACAGGAGAACCGGCTGTCAGAGCAATAATTGTGTTTGGATTGGCTTTGATCAGCTTTGGAATCAGCACATCTTGCTCTGAAGGCAGCTGCATGGATTTTTTATCAAAGGATTCAGTATCATAACTATGATCCAGCCCGCCGCAATAAATAACATAATCTGCCTCTTTTGCTTTTTGGAGAAGCTCTGTCTCCGTAGAGGTATTTTGGTAATCTTTCGGTGTGAGCCAGCCAAAATGGAAGTTTACATTCTCTTTGACCCTTTCCACATGGATTGCAATGTCTACTCTTTCCCCTTTTTCATAGTCGAATGCACAGGTGATCTCCTGCTCCCGACCTGCTGCCTCCAGCTTAACCTGTTCCACGCCGCAGATCTTCACTACAGCCGTACCGTCTGTATAAAACCCAAAAGAATAACAGCCGCTCTCAGGAATCTCTGCCGAGACAGCGATATCGTAAGCATCCGCCTTACCACCGGCAATATTCCCGTTTTCACAAAAGCTTACACTTTTCTTTACATCCCCCTGATCATTCCGGGTATAAGCAGTCTGTTTGTAAGCACGGCATCCGGCTACCGGATCAATGATATGCAGCATCTGCACGGGTATGGGCTGATAGGTAAGGTCAAAGCTGCCGCTCTCATACACGATCTCACAGCAATCGGACAGTCTGTCCCTGATCCCCTGCAGCGGAGTGACCTCATAATATGCCATAATCCCGCTGCTGTTGCCGCCTGATGCATGCTTCTTATCCGCATTTGGTCCCACTACCAGCAGTTTCTTCAGTCTGTTTTTATCAATGGGCAGGATATTGTCTTCATTTTTCAGTAATATCATGGATTCTGAGGCCACATCGTATGTCACCTGCTGATGTACTTCTGTATTAAATTCTCCCTGCTTTCTGTCGGGACTGAATTTATTTATCCTGAACATCAACCGCAGGATCCTGCGCACCTTATCATCCAGCAGGTCTCTGACTTCTTCGCTTTCTTTTGCCTTTTCCAAAAAGGCATCTGCAAGATAATATTCATTATAAGGCAGATCCGTACCCATTTCAATATCCAGGCCATTATAAATACTCTCGTCTGTATCGTGAGCTCCTCCCCAATCCGTAAGATATACCCCATCAAATCCCCAGCTGCCTTTCAGGATGTGATTCACAAGTACTTCGTTATGGCAGCAATATTTTTCCTGATACTTGTTATAAGCTCCCATAACAGACCATGCTTCCCCTTCTATGATTGCAGAATAAAAGCCTTGTAAATAAATTTCGTGGAGCGCCCTGTCACTGACCTCCACATTCACGCCGAACCTGTCCAGTTCCTGATTGTTCAGGCAGTAATGTTTGACACAGGCTGCCACATCCTGGGACTGGATACCTTTTACCAGTCCCGGAGCCATTTTGGAAATCAGACACGGATCTTCACTCATATATTCAAAATTTCTGCCGCAGAGAGGGGTTCTGATGATATTTACACCGGGACCCAGTATGATATCTTTTCCCCGGTATCTGGCTTCGCTGCCAAGTACCTCCCCATATGCTCTGCCCAACTGCGGATTCCAGGTGGCTGCAAGTGCAGTTCCTGTGGGCAGATAGGTACAGGCATCTTCAGGGCGATTCAGTTTTTTCCAGCTGTGTCTTTCCATTTCCGGACGAACCCCGTGGGGCCCGTCCGACATAACCAGTTCTTCGATTCCAAGTCTTTCTATGGAAGCAATGGTAAATTTAGAATTTGCATGGCACAATGATACTTTCTCTTCCAGCGTCATTTTTCCAAGCAGATCAGCTATCTTTTTTTCCTGTTCGATTGCATTCATATCTCTTTTTTCAGAATTCCTCATGATTTTTTCTTTTGGCGGGATAAAAGCCCTATGCCACACAGTGCCGTGCCGCTGAGCAAGATCACCATCATCCAAAGTAGCGGATGGGCATGATCTCCGGTTGCCGGTACATTTGAGCCGGTAAGTTGAGCTGCCGCTGCCTGTTGCGAATTCGAACTGTCTTCTCCGGCATCTTTGCCTTCTGTTGCAGCCCCGGCATTCTCATCAGCGCTGTCACTTCCGTCTGTTCCTTCGCTTCCGGATTCGGTGCTTCCGGATTCGGTGCTCTCGTTCCCGTCTGTTCCTTCGCTTCCGGATTCGGTGCTTTCGGTTTCGGTGCTCTCATTCCCGTCTGTTCCTTCGCTTCCGGATTCAGAGCTTCCGGATTCGGTGCTGCCGGTTCCGGTGCTGTCATTCTCTCCGCTCTCGTCGCTGTCAGATCCGGTATTGTCGCTTTCCCCGGAGGTAACCGGAATGTCCTGTGTCTGCTTCTTTCCACATACCGTACATATACGTTCCTTCAGTCCTTTTTCGTTAGCGGTTGGCTCTTTTACAACCTTCCACTCACCGTAGGAATGTTCAGCAAGTTCTCCTGTTTCAAAAGTTTCTGTGCCCTTAGCTCCGCATACACAGGAATAATAGTAGGTTGCTTTTGCCTCACAGGTCGCATTCGCTGCCTTATACTCATCCGAAACTACCTGCTGATCGTAGGTGTGCGCAACGGACCGGATTGCTTCGTCACAAAGTGTGCCGACACATTCAGTCCAATGATGCGTATCATCAAACTTATAAACCATATTATGGCCAAGAAAATTGCAATCCCAATAAGTTCCGGAAGAAATGCGGGGTTCTACGCCGGATATCCCGGCAGCCGCTTCAGGAACAATATCATATGCCCATTTAGTTTCACTGCCATCAATGGTGATAACTCCATATTCATTAATAGTAATAACCGCACTCAATGGTTCTTCAAAGAACCAGGTGTTCTTGCCCTGAGAAAGGGTGTTAAGAGATCTCTCGGTTGTAATTATAAGATTTCCTTCATCATCATACTCTTCAAACATATAAGTATGTTCGTCCGTGTAATGATGTGCTGCTTGATCATCCTGCCATAAACCGTTAAGAGTCGTATTGGTATCCAGATAGAACACACCATCGACACATCCCTGATGGTTGGTGTGCTTATGACCATTTATACACATAAGTACAGTGCCGGGGTTCATATCATTAACCTTTTTAAATATCTTACAGACAGCTGCCGCATCAGCTGAGCTCGCAGTTAAACCCACACCGGAGAATCTGTCATGACCAACCACAATACAGGGAATGTCTTTTTCAGCAGCATCAGTAAGTACTTTTTCCAGCCATGCAAGCTGTGTGGGACCTAAAGAGTTGACCTTGGTATTGCCGGTGGGTGCTCCCCAACTGCCTTTCTTGTTGTGTTCCCATTCACTGGTTGTAGGATTGTAGGAATGCTGTGTGTCGATACCGATGATTCTGAATCCGTTTGATTCAAAATAATAGTATCCGATAGAAGCATCATATGTGCCGTCTTCTGTTCCCCATACAACATCGGTATTAGCAAGGGTCCAGGTTACATCCTCCATGGTATTGCCGGTTTCCAGCTCATGATTACCGTAAATATTGTATGCCGGAAGAAGATCGCCCTCTTCGGTATAATAATTGAGGTAGGTATTATAAAGCTCAGGTGAGCCTTTCATATCGTTTGTCAGGTCTCCTGCCGACATAATGAAAGCAGAATTACTTTCATCAGCACGCTCCAGGATTACCTTCAGGTCCGAAATCGTTGCAGGATACATTCCGGCCTTATAGTGGAAATCAGAGAAAAGGGTGAATGTAAGGGTTGCGGCTTCTTTTCCAACAAAGACATTAGAATTGATAAAGGCATCCGCCAATTCTCCCTTAAGTTCCTCATCGTCACTGAAAGCATAAAGCCCGTTTGCAAGCTCAGCTGCAGAATATGTCTTGGTTTCCCCATAGAAATGGGTGTCATTAACTATAGCGTAAGGACGGACAGTATAGAATTTGTCGTAATTCTCTTCAGGAATCTCGGAAATGGAATGAACAAATGTTATCTCACCATCATCCTGAGTAAAGTCTGTGAACACAGTGCCTGTAACACCTTCCTGTCCTTCTTCAATCTCCTGAGGAGTCTGGCTATCTCCCACTGCCACAACTGCACCGAATTTCATGACGGCAGAATCACTGTAAGCATAATCTCCGGAAATATACATGGGATAAACATCCTGTGTTTTATCGAAGGATAACTCAACATCAATACCAACTTTACCATCATCGTTAACAGACACAGTTGCACCATCAATAACGAGCTCCGGGTTATAGAGTTCAGTAATCTTTACATCGGTAACATAGATATTGCCGCCGTACGTGAAAAAGCCCGGGTTGTCAGAAGTTGCGCTCACACCTGTACGATGCGGAGCAATCGCACAAAGAATATCATTATAGTAGATGTAATTCTTACCGCCATAGCTGATTATTTTAAGCTTAACTGTTTCTCCTTTTGCCGGAATTTTGGTAATATCCCATTTCTTGTAAGAACCGCCGTTTCTATACTGAATTGTGGATATGGTGCTGGAGGGGTGTTTCACGTAAATGCTGGTGTACATACAGCCATTAGCATCATTTACACCGGCATAAAAGTTATTAGCCATACCAAACTCGCCCTGAGTATCGAAATTGCTGATTATGGTAGCTTCGAAAATATAATCAAGTGTACCGGTAGCAGGTGCGGTAATATATGCATCGGTATTGGAAGAAGCAAAATTCAGGACCTTATCACCGTTAACCTCAACAACTTCTCCAATCATGGATCTCTGTGTAACATCGTTCACACCCCATCCGAAGGTAGATCCGTTTCCGGGATACCCTTTCTGCCAGCCTTCCGGAAGTTCTCCAACGGCTGTATCTTCAAAATCAGTCTGATAAAGGACATTACCTATTATCAGGCTATCTTCGTCAAAAGTGGGTCCGGTGGGAGTCTGGTTATCTCCGCTCGAAGGGTCTACGTTTGAAGAATCTCCGTTTGAAGGGTCTGTGCCCGAATTACCACCGTCCGAAGAATCTTTTTCAACATATTTGAGCTCTTTGACGGAAATATCTGTAATATTCACAGTCATGTTCGAGTCACTGGAGATAAAGAAGCCGCAAAGGCTTGGGCCCTCTTTAGTGAAAATAGTCTCTATGGATCTCGCATATTTACCGTCAATGTAACAATAGTTTGTACCGTTATAAACATAAACAGTAAGCGTTATAGATTCACCGGTCCCCGGTGCTGTATGCCCCGGTCTATACCAATCTTTAGATCCACCCTGTTTATTCCAGTTATAGGCGGTATCTTTACTTTTATGGTCTGCTGCATAGAGAACAAACATAGTTGCGCCTGTACTATCCGCATATGACGGGTCAATGTTTGTAATAAGGCCAAAAGAACCGTTTGCTCCTGATTTATTGTTTATGGTAAATGTCGCCTCAAATTTATAATTGGAGGATGGAAGCTGGGGCAAGAGCACGATACCATCGGATTTTTGTGCATAAAGAGCGATTTTATTTTCGCTGGGAATAGAAGAAGCAACCCTGGTGCCTCTCCACCAGCCCCAGCTGCCTGTTCCGTCTGCATTTTTACCCTTAGGCATGCCATAGCTCCACTTGCTATCATCCTAAACCCATCCTGTAGCCTCATGATTTAAAAGGGCATCTCCCGAAGTGACAGTGGTATCAATAAGGTCATCGCCTACTTCCAAACTAAGCTCTTTTATTTGCGAAGGAACATCTGAAGATGTTGCTGTGGCAGCGAATGCGTCCAATGGTATCGAAGCCAGCAAAACAACTACAGTTAATATCTGTGCTATGTATTTTTTCAGCATAGTCCTTTTCCTTTCTAATAATCATTGATATGTAAAATAATAGTTTCCGAGCGCAGTTAGCCCTTTACGGAACCAACCATGACACCTTTTACAAAGTGCTTCTGCACAAAAGGATAGATGCAGATCATCGGCACAGAAGACACCACGATCAGGGAATATTTCAACAGCTGAGCAACATTTTGCCTCTGTTGATAGAGCTCCGGATCCATGATCATATCTGCGCTGACCTGATTGTTGACAAGGATTTCACGCAAAACAAGCTGAAGTGGTATCTTACTTCTGTCATTCAGGTACATCAGTGCATTAAAATAGGAGTTCCAATGCCCCACCGCATAATAAAGCGCTACAACTGCAATTGAAGCCTTGGATAACGGCAATACAATACTGAAAAAGTAATTCGTATCGCTGCAGCCGTCTATCTGAGCGGCTTCCAGCAATTCTCCGGGAATGCTGGACTGTATGAAATTCTTTACCACAAACATATTATACGTAGATATGGCTCCCGGTATCAGAAGTGCCCATCTGGTGTTCAGCATTCCGAGATTTTTTACCACCAGGTAGTTCGGAATCATTCCACCGCTGATAAACATTGTCAGTGTAAAGAAAAACGTAACATAGCCGCGTCCCGGCAGATCCTTACGCGCCAACGGATATGCTGCAATCATAGTCATGCACAGATTGATAAGGGTTCCCACCACGGTATAAAAGATACTGTTTGCATAGGATGACACAATATCTTTATGGGCAAAAACTGCTTTATACCCGTCAAAGCATAAATCAACCGGCCACAGGATAACCTTTCCGTTCATAACAGCCTGACCGGAGGAAAAAGAAGCGGAAACAATATAAATAATAGGGTACAGCACACTGACAAGTATCAATGTGATGACAATACCTGAAACGGTATAATATATTCTATCTTCTTTGCATAATTTTTTCTTTGTTTTCATACTGCTCCTTTCTACCATAAGCTGTTCTCACTGACTTTTTTACTGATCTGGTTCACTGTAACAAGAAGAATCAGCTCTATCATAGAGTTAAACAGACTGATTGCCGTAGAGAAGCCAAAGTCACTTAAGGCACCATTAAATGCCACTTTATAAGAGTACGTATTAATCACTTCACTTGTCGCCAGGTTCAGATCACTTTGCAGCAAATAGGTTTTCTCAAATCCCACAGTCATGATGGAGCCGCATCGTAAAATAAGCAGCATTACAATCGTAGGTACGATAGAAGGAAGATCTATGTAAAGCACTCGCTTGAATCTGGATGCACCATCTATTTTGGCTGCCTCATGTAATTCTGAATCTACACCGGCCAAGGCTGCCAGATAAATAACGGAATTCCATCCTAATTCCTGCCAGATGCCGGACCAGATATAGATATGGGGGAATGCGTCAGCTTTTCCCAGAATATCCGGAGCGGTAGCAGCACCCGTAATGGCTGAATAAATAAGGCCATAAATTCCTATTCTGGGGTTAAAGATCTGAAATACCATACCTACCAGAACCACCACGGAAATAAAATGAGGAATAAATGTTACCATCTGGGCAAATTTCTTATACTTCTGATTCCTCACGGTATTCAGCATCAGTGCAAATATAATAGGAATAGGGAAACCGATTATCACCGAATACAGTGAGAGACGCAGTGTATTCGTAATGACTCTTTTAAAATAGTAAGATTTGAAAAAGCGGCTGAAATTTTCAAACCCTATCCACTCGCTTCCCCATATTCCCAATCCAACGTCATACTTTTTAAATGCCAGCTGGATGCCAAACATGGGATAGTATTTAAATATCAGGTAATATGCTATCGGTATTGCAAGCCACAGATACAACTGCCATCTTGCCAGTACCTTCTTCTTCAATGTTTTCTTATTTACCGTCATCTGATTTTCTTTCATGAAACCACCTTCCGCTATATTAAAATCTGCCTCCCGGTCTGAACAGAGAGGCAGATTTGACGTTTAGTTCATATTAGCATTTTCATATGCTTTCTGAGTTAATTCTACGAAACGTTCCATTCCCATATCATTTAATGTTTCAATATGTTCGTCCCATTCGGACAGCGGCAATTCTCCTACAATGAATCGTGTATTTGATTCTTGTACATACGTCTTTATAACCGTCTTCAAATCTGCATACTCAGCCTGATCTGCCTCATCATGTACCAGTTTTGTAATGACATCAGGATGCTTATCCACAAACTCCCCAAGAATCTTTGCAACCTTTATTGCCAAGGTATCATCCGTTACAGGCAGACCTACACCCTGACGAGACCAGGAATCCAACATTCCTCTGTACATGGGTGCTGCCCAGTTCCACTGCTTGTTCTGTACAGTTGTCCAAATATTATTGATTTCAACAAATCCTGTTTTCACTCCCAGGGAATCTTCATACGGACTCTTATATCCTTCCGGTATCTCGGTGGTCCAATCCACTTCCGGCTCACCCTGACGAGCGATCATAGATATCTCAGTGTCATAAAATGCATCCATAAGGCGCACTGCCGCATCTACATTTTCACAGTCCTTTGTAATGACAAAACGTCCATCAGGGGTACTTGCACTATAGGTAGCATAACAAGTTCCGTCCGGTCCGGTCAGAGGTGCCAGCAGTTCATAACTTCCTGCACTGGTAGCACCTGATGAATGGTAATCACCGCCGGCTGCATAGCATCCTACAAGCTGTACCTCTTCATTTTGAATCATAGCCTGCATCTGTGCATCTTCCTGAGTAAAGGTCAGAGGAGATAATAATTCTTCTGATACCAGCTTATTGATCCAGGTCAGACCTTCCTTCCACGCATCAGTTGCGAACGCAGGAACAATTTTGCCATCTTCCACATAGCAGTAAACTTCGGAACTGCTGCCTACATATTCAAAAGCATTCATCAGGAAGTTAAGGGGCTGACATCTCCATCCGTTCTTAGCACCAACCATGGGAATCTCGTCAGCGATACCGTTTCCGTTAGGATCTTTTTCTTTAAAGGCTTTTAATACCTCATAAAATTCATCTGTCGTAGTAGGCATGTCCATGTCAACTGCTTCCAACCAGTCCACATTAATCCATACCCTGTAAGAATATTCATTATTGGGCTGCGGTACATAGTTAGGTGCGGAATAGATATTGCCATCAGCCTGAGTCATATAAGAAATCATGTACTGTCTGTCTTCTTCAGGCACATTTGCATAAAAGGTAGGCATTGCTTCCGGATCGTTAAAATACTCTGTCAAAGGTAAAAAGTATCCGGCCTGACCATAAGCCAGCTGTTCATCAGCTCCAATCAGATTATGGATGAAAATATCCGGCAGTTCTTCGCCGCTGCTTATCATCAGGGACAGCTTATCTTTATAATCTGTAGAAATCGGCATCATGACAAATTCCAGATCTACATTAGCAGCTTCCTCCAGAACCTGCGTATAATAGTTTGTATCAAAATCTTCAATACTGTCATCGGTTGGCACGGCGATCGTCAAGGTTACTCTTTCCTGCTGTTCTTCGCTGCCCTGGCTCTCTTCAGAACCTTCGGATGATTTGCTCTCAGCTTCTTTGGTTTGAGATTCCTGACTGTCAGTTCCCTGCTGACCACATCCGCTGACTGCCAGCATTGCTGTCGCCATTAACAAAGCGCCACATCTTTTCATAAGATTTTTCTTTAACACTTTTGTTTCCTCCTTAAACTGGGTTGTTGGCTTTCGAAAGCTTGTAACTGCATCATAATATTTTTTCTCAAAAATTCATATCATAAATCTCTTGCCGCTTAGAAAAAACTAATATTTAGCGTTTAGAATCTTCTTAGTTTTTATAATTTTCCCGTTGCCGGACATGGTTCTCCTTCCATTTGCCCGGAGCCAGGCCATATTTCTTCTTAAAGGACTTATAGAAAGTATCCAGCGTATTATATCCCACCATCTCTGCAATCTTCGCCATGCTCCAATCCGTCTCAAGCAGATACTTTTCAACCAGCTGCATCCTTTTTGCCTCCACATAAGCGGCAAAGTTCTTCCCCGTTTGTTCTTTAAAGAATATTGTAAGATAATTATCGGATATTCCCAGGTGCTGCGCCACATAGGATACACACATATCCTTATTTGCGTAATTCTCTTCCACAAAGCGAATCATCTCATGGTATAAGGCATTTTTACTGTTTTCTTTTTCTCTGCTGATACTGTCGCAAAGGTAACATCCTGCTTCCTCCAGCGCGTCTATCAGCTCCATAACGGTTTTGTCCGCGCGATACACCGGAATCGTCCTGTCACTTACACTTTTCTGTTCCACTTCATCCCACACTCTGGCAATGGGATTTTGAATTTCAAAGAAAAACTGCATGACTTCATCATCCGAATGCCAGCTGCTCTTGGCCGCGTAAGATCTGATCTTTTCAAACAATACGCTGAGACTGTCTTTCTCCTCTGCGAGAATCAGGTCATAGATACGACTTCCCAGATTCAGTTTGAAGATTTTCTCTTTTGTATCAAACTGTTCACGATACATTTTAATGCTGACATCATATACATCGGCGATCTGCCTTACCATGAGTTTCGCCTGCTGATAACAGAGCTGAATATTCTCCAGTCCCGTTCCGATCGTGCTGATACCGATCCTGATCTCGTATTGCTTCAGCAGCAACTCTTTGAGTACCTCTGATATCCGACTGGTGTCAGGCACATCATCCATTTGCATTCGTATCATATAGTCTCTTTCATTTTTACCGATATTCAGGGAAATACATGTAAAATGTCTGTTGAAGAAATCATCCACCTGGCAGAAACAATCCAGAATTTCCTCTTCCTGCGTCAAAGAGGTACTTACACATACTACACAGTAAAATTCCATGTCCCAACTAAGATAATCCTGAATTTCTTCCTTCTCTTTGGCAGAATATACACCCCGCAGCAAAAGCTTTTCCAGCATACTGTCAGTTATGGACTTCTGGAGAATGTCAATCTTCATTTTATAATTTTCATTCTCATTACATAAATCATCAATTTCTCTGGCAATATAGCGAAACTCATTCTTTACCTGCTCACCATTGCCATTATGCTTTAATGACTTCATAATACCATTCATATCAACTGCTCTCTGTACTGCCCAGAAGATACATGTCAGTATCATGCCCGCTACTGCCGCCATCATATATATGATAATAATGTGATTTACGCAGACAATCCCCTGTTCAATGGTCTTATTGGAGATTCCGAAGGTCCAGTCCAGACCACTGCTGCCATTTAAATGAATCAATGTATATTTCTGTCCGTTCAGACTTACCTTTTGATTTTGATAAGTTTCCTGATTCAACGCTTCGCCCGAATAATTTATCTGATAAAGTATTTCACCGTTTCTATTTGCAATATACGCGAAATCTGTCTGAGACTCCTCATCAATTTCCAGGATTTCATTCAGTCTCTCCCCGTTCAGTTCAAAAATCAAAGCAGTGTCATGAGACAGCCTGTTGCTGTCTCCTACATTTAAAATACCAATGATCCCACAGCTTTTATCATGGGCTTTTAATGGTAAATACCGGATTGCTATCCCATCCTGAAATACATATTGATGAAATTCCTCAAAGCTTACATCTGTCTGGCCATAATTACTATAATTCTGATATTGTGCGCTGGATAATATCTCCTCTGATGATATGACAATGTCATTATTCCGAAACATGACATATTCATTAAAGCTTTCCACTCGCAGTGCAAAACAGCTGACCAAAAACTCCCTCGTCTTAATCATGGCAAAGGAATCACTTGACGCAGGTTCCCCTTTAATTTTGGCTAATCTCTTAGCATATTCATCGCTGCGCAGCAATTCTGCAATAATATTCATTTTGCTGATCTGATTGTCCAGATCAGCAACATTCTGCTCCAGTTTACTATACGTCTCCGTAATGATCAATTTCTCGGTTCCCTGATAAATAGCAATGTAGACCGGTACCAAAAGTATCAGCGAGATCCCCAGAACTCCCAGATACTTTCTGATATATTTCATAAAAAGCTTTGATCCCATATTCATCCTATTCTGCACAAATCTCAAATTCGCTCTTTTCGCCTTTTTTGTGATGTACTGAAACAGAATATGTCTTTCCATCTATTTCCGCCTCCAACTCATAGTTTCCGTAAAAACCTCTTAAGGCTATTTCACCATTTTGATTGCTTGCAAGTACTTCTTTAGTCCTCCACTGATTTTTAAAAAGATCGCGTAACATAAAATATGCCGGCTTTGGCGTAAAATCAAATCTGAAAAGTCCGCCATAGTAGTAATTTTCCCCGGCAGTCATATCCCCCTGCGGCGCATATGCGGCATAGCCATCCACCAGATTCCAGTAAATAATGCCGCTAACCGCCTCGTGAGAAAACCACATAGAATAAACGTTCTTCAGGATTTCAGCCTGGATTTCCTCGTCCTCACTGCTCTCGCTGTATGCCGGGAAAGTGATCTCCGTAATCTGAACCGGCTTCTTAAACTCCGAGAACTTATCCAGGACTCCCAGTATATTTCTTGGATTATAGTATGATTTTGTTTTGGCCAGTTCATTCTCCCGGCGGTAAAACATATGGAACTGTATTCCGATTTCGTCAATACGACATCCGTTTTTTAAGGCACGCTCAATTTGCATGTAATAGGGATTCCGGTTGCATCCTCCCCAGTCCCAGACCATCGGTGCCTCATTTATCATGAGGGAATTGCCAGGGAAATACTTGTCTGCCATCCAAAAGCTCCATTCTACGAAATCGTCTTCTCTGTAAAAAGCCGGTCGATGATAAAGATTCGAACACCAGTAGGTTTCATTCGTAACTTCCCAAAGTCTTATTTTATCAGAATAAGCCTTTGAAAGCTCTGAGAAACGCTTTTCCAGGAGCCGCTTTTCCTCTTTCACATCATCTTTTGTAACCCAATCAGGATAAAAGTTGGAGTAGTTCAGGCAATGGACCTTGGGTTCAATACTATTTTCCTTACAGTATTCCATACAGAGTTCGATGTTGGGGCGACGATAGATATTCTCGCTGTCCTTGGAGAACCGAAGCTTACCCGGTTGAGGCTCCAGATCGTTCCAGTAAAAGGGAAGAGTCGCCATATTGAAGCTTTCGGCAAAATATTTCCTGTAAAGTTGGTTCTTTTCTTCCTTTTCAAACTGATCCAGCATAAAAATATTGGCGCCGTAATGAAAATCATGAGTGGTCTGGGTTATTTTTATTTTGGCTCCGGGCAGGGGTTTTCCATCCTTTGTTATGCGGATTTTCATGTCACCTTTCCGGTTTTTCTCGATGCCCTCTTTTACCCTTTTATCCATATACTCCTTTTCTGCGTATATGTTTTCCAGTACTTTTCTCGGTTCTCTTTCCATTTCAAGCCTCCCTGTTTTTACTTTATCTTAACATGTTTGTAACAGTTCAGACAACCCTGGACGTAGGCGCACAAATCATGCTCGCATGATTTTGCGCTTACGTATAGGGTTGTACTGAGCGCCAGATTATGAGCAAAAATAGTCGCGAAGCGACGGAGAGCGCCGCAGGCTGCAAT
>JBGVLR010000112.1:0-17903 GCA_045124375.1 Acetatifactor sp. | reverse complement strand
AACGAAGAAGTATAATTGCGAAGAACTGCTAAGTTAATGATGAGAGTGCTTCAGAAGTGCAGTGGGTAGGAAAATAATCCTATCCACTGTATTTTTTTAAAGGCACTTAAAAGTAATGCATTCTGTAATGCATATACAGGTATAATCATAACAGAAGTATAAAACAATCCAGATTTTGCGTTGTTTGTAAATGATTCTAATTAGCAAGAGAGGAATACAGTGATGAAAAGAATGAAACGATTACTGGCACTTTTGGCGGCCGGAGTGATGACAGTATCAATGCTGCCTGCAACTGTGAATGCAGAAGAAAATGTAACAGATAGCGTTTACGAAGAAACAAATTCATATGCGTTGAATTATGGAGCAAAAAAGTATGGCCCGTATAACTTTGAATATCCCAGCCCATATTATCCTGAATTGACGTATAAACATGTAAATGATACGTATACGGAACGCACCGGAGTAAATTGTCTATAACACTTTAAATTCGGAGGAATATATTAACGTATACTGTGTAGATGAATATACCAGATTGATAAATAATCGCTTTTATCAGCGTGTTAACCTGGAAGATTCCGATTTCTACTCAGATGAGACAGCTGCTCAGCTTCGTTCAATTGTATTGAAAGGATTTCCGCATACGTCTGTTGAGAAGCTGGCCGAAGCAGCAAATGTCGAAGATCTTACACTGGGAGAAGCTGTGCATGCAACACAGCTGGCTATCTGGCAGACTATATGGTGATGAGTTAATCATTAACAGCTATGTTAAAAAAATTGAGGCATGGTGAAATGATAAACAGTGTCGTTATCATGATTTATGCATGGAAGAAATAAAAAGCGGATATGCCGTCGAGGATAATATTGAGACAATATCCGAGCATGTTGAAAAGGTATACAATTATTTGCTTAGTTTGGAACCGACTGAGCCTCAGGAAGTTGCTGTTTCAAATGCATCTTTTATTGAATGGAGCAGCAGTCCGTTACTGACAGAGAATGAGGACGGAACTTATGACGTAACTGTCAGCGCCACAGTAAATGTAGTGGAAAAGAGCGGAGATGCTTTGACTATGAGTGCCGTTCTGGATGACTACTTTACCACTGTTGATTTAAGCAACGGCGAACAGGAAGTGTCATTGACCATCAAAAATGTTCCTTCTGATTCTGTACAGGGTAAGGTTACACTTGCTATTGATGGTATACAGACTGTATCGGATGTATATATGTTTGAGGTTGATGGTGAGCGTGAGACTGCACAGAGATTGATCGGATACAGTGATATTCAGCTGCCTGTTCATGCGGAAGTAGTTGTAGAACCTGAACGTATCCTTAATTTCTACAAGACGACCAAGATTGCGATTGGTGTGGATGGAAATGGAGAAACCGTATACTCCCGTCTGCCGCTGTCAGGCATTACATTTGATATTTATTTTGTGGCTGACTTAGATGATTATGTGAGTGGTGCAATCACTTTACCGGAAACGATTGATATCGGTTCATTAGGTGATCCTACATATCATTACCCGGAATATACTGTGACAACGGATGAATCAGGCAAAGCATCAATAAGCTTGAGTAAGAATGGACTGCCTGATGGTGTATATGTAGTTAAGGAACGTGAGCACGTTGCAATTGAGAAGCCGGTAGATCCTTTTTATATCATGCTTCCTGCCACGAATGATGACGGCGACGGCTGGGTTTATGAAATTACTGTGGAACCCAAGAATACTGTGGAAAGCGCTCCTGAAATTAAAAAGGATGTAAACGAGATTGAGAATAACAGCGATACTGTAAATGCAGGAGAAGAGTTCACCTGGATCGTGCGCGGTGACGTACCTTCTGATATCAAAGATGCAAAATCTTATGTGATTACTGATACATTGGATTATCGTTTAACTTATGCTGAAAACCTGGTGGTAAAAGTTGAACCGGAAACTGCGGAAGCCGACAACAGTACAGAGACAGAGAATGTCCTGATTGAGGGTACGGATTATGCGTTGACGGTTACTGATAAAGATATCAGCGATGATACAGCAGCAACCAAGGAAATTGTCGTGAGTCTGACAGCTTCCGGTATGAGAAAAGTTGCCAAAATAGTTGGCGATAACAGCGAGGACTACGAAGTAAGAGTATACTTTAACACTATAGTGGATGAAGATGCTTCCATGGGAACAAATATTCCTAACCAGGCTACCCTGAACTATACGAATTCCGTAAATTTTGATTTCGAAGTGGATTCTGATATCCCTGAGGTTTACACTTGTGGTATCAATATTTATAAGTACGATGTAAAGGATACCAAAAAAGCACTGCAGGGCGCAGAATTTATGGTAGCCAGAAAGGCAACTGCAGCAGAGATCGCGGATCAGAATGTTAAAACTTCTGCTTTAGTTACCGGAAGCGGTACCATAGAGGAAGTGGTATATGTTAAGTTTTACAATAATGCTGAACTTTCCGGTGATAGGGTGAATACTGTTGTGACCGGTGAAGATGGTAAGGCTGTAATCTATGGTCTGGAAGAAGTATTTGAGACTGTTACAGTTGATGGGGTGGAAACTACACAGACTGCGTCATATTATCTGGTAGAGACCAAGGCTCCCTCCGGTTATAATTTGCTGAGTTATCCTGTGACAGTAAAGCTTGATCGTGATTCCCATCTTGAGGCTAACCGGGTTGAAGTTGCCAACAGCAATGCATTTACACTTCCTACCACAGGTGGTGTTGGTACTACAATCTTCACCGTAAGCGGCATGTCGATCGTTGCTGTAGCTGTATTCCTCATGATCAGAAACAGGAGAAAAGAAGACGAGCTTGCATAAATAGCAATGTAAAATAAAGCAGTTCTTTTATGAATGCAACCAGCCCCATAGAGCGTCAAGCTGATTGATGCTCTATGGGGCTGGTTTTATTCATATTATGTCTTGCCGTAATGCTTTTGGTAATGCCTTTGATGTAAAATATGAATAGAAAACTGATATTTAGGAGGTATTTCTCTTGGAAGATAAACAGAACAAACGAAAAAAGAAAAAAAGAAAAAAAGGGACGAATTCCACGATACTGATTATTGTTTTGATTATCGCAGGATTATTGATCATGTTATATCCGACAATCAGTAATTTCTATAATCAGGTGACAGGATCTTATGCGATTCAGGAATTCAAGGAAAACCTTGCGGATCAGAGTGAAGCCATGCTGCAGGAACAGAGGATGATGGCAGAGGCATACAATGCTGCACTTCGAGGCGGCAGTGATGAGATAGAATGTGACTATGAATATGTGGACATCATGGACTTCGGCAACGGTATGATGGGATATATTGAGATTCCTGTTATCGATGTTTACCTGCCAATTTATCATGGCGTGGATGAAAGTGTTCTGTCAAAAGGAGTAGGGCATATATCCAAAACAGCGTTCCCTATTGGCGGTGAAGGCAATCACAGTGTACTGAGCGGTCATACCGGTCTGCCATCTGCGGAATTATTTACCGATCTGACAGAAGTCAAAGAGGGCGATGAGTTTTTCATTCATATTCTTGGGGATACTGTAGCATACGAGGTGGACCAGATTCTGGTAGTTCTGCCGGAAGAGGTGGACAATCTTCTGCCTGTAGCAGGTGAGGATTATTGTACATTGGTAACCTGTACCCCTTATGGTGTAAATTCCCACCGCCTGCTGGTGCGCGGCCATCGGATAGAGTATACGGGTGAAGTAGAAGAAGTTATCAATGCACAGGAGGAAACACTGGATTTTAGTGAGATAATTGTCATCTGCGTGGGAATTGCGCTTTTCCTGCTGGTACTGATCTTTATCATACTTTATATTATGAAACGTAGAAAAAACGCCCATGAAAACGTAGAAAAAAACACGAGTGATACTTGACAAATATCCTCCCCCATCTTATAATGGCAATAATTTAATATTCAAGCAATTGATTAAGAAAAGCAATGATAAGAAGAAGTAGCTTAAAGTGAAACATACAGAAAGCAGCCGGTTGATGAGAGGCGCATGGGAAGCTTTACGTGAATACATCTTTGAGCTTCGCACCGAATAATCGTCCTGCGGCAGCTGCCTCGGGAGAACAGAGTAGGCTGCGACGGTTCCCGCACCCGTTAACGTGCTAGAGTATAAGCAGAACTGCAAAAGTATCAGCCGTACTCGAAGAGGTAAGCAGCGCGAGCTGTTTATAAACATTAGGTGGTAACGCGAGACAATAGCTCTCGTCCTTTTGAAGGACGGGAGCTTTTATATTTGCGCGATAAGCAGAGCCAAGTGCTCTGATGAATGAAAATGGGTGCTGGCACACATTTTCATGAAGAAGAGCATTTGGCGAGCAACGCGAGCCTTGTGATGCGAAGCATTACAAGGCTGCTTATCGCAGATGGCAGAGCCAAGTGCTCTGATGAGTGAAAATGTGTGCTGGCACACCGCCTGACTTCATTGATTGTCTTAATCCGCAGGAATGTTAAAGCAACTATTATATTTTGGAGGAAGAAACAATGACAATCAATGAAACAGGCAAACAGGAAAACCAGGCAACAAGTATCAAGATGACAGAGGAACAGGCTATCAGGCAGGAGGTTCGCCGGCAGATGCGTATCATCCTGCAGGGGGCAGCCCAGGTAGTCAGCGAGGATGAACTGGCTGCAAAGGTGGAGCGTTCTATCCGTACCGGCATCCCTCTTCGTATCAAGCTGGGTCTGGACCCCAGCGCCCCCGATATCCATCTGGGCCATGCAGTCGTACTTCGTAAGATCAGACAGATGCAGGAACTGGGTCATCAGGCCATCATTATTATCGGGGATTTTACGGGAAGAATCGGTGATCCTACAGGCAAGTCCAAGGGCAGAAAAGCACTTTCTGACAAAGAGGTTCTGGAAAATGCCCAGACGTACCAGGAACAGATCTTCCGGGTGCTGGATCCGAAGAAGACCCAGGTGCGTTACAACGGAGAATGGCTGGAGCTTCTGACGTTGGAGGAGGTGCTCAGACTGGCTGCTACCACCACCGTGGCAAGGATGCTGGAAAGAGATGATTTTCAGAATCGTTACAGCCATAATGTGCCCATCGGTCTGCACGAATTTTTCTACCCGCTGATGCAGGCATACGATTCTGTTGCAATAGAGGCAGATGTGGAGTTGGGTGGCACGGACCAGACATTTAACATCCTGATGGGCCGTTCTCTGCAGAAAGACAAAGGGATGGAGCCACAGGTGGCGTTGTTCATGCCCATTCTGGAGGGACTGGATGGTGTGGAAAAGATGAGTAAGAGCCTGGGCAACTACATCGGCGTCAACGAGGATGCCAAAGTGATGTTCAAGAAGATCATGGAAGTGCCGGATCGTCTGATCGTCAGATACTTTGAACTGACGACTGATATTTTGCCGGAAGAACTGGATAAAATAAAGGAAGCACTGGCTGACGGCTGCAATCCGAGAGATGTGAAGCTGACTCTGGCGCGCACAGTCACTGCTTTGTACCATACGGCAGAAGAGACCGAGAGCGCTGAACAGTTCTACCAGGAGGCCTTCTCGAAAAAAGCCATTCCGCAGGAGATTCCCGTGCTTCAGATCGTTATGGAAAAAGAGGTTGATGAGGTAACCTTGACAGATGCAATCCGTCTGTTGGTGAATGGAGGCTGGGCTGCCAGTGGCAGTGAATTCAGACGGCTGGTGGCACAGGGCGGCGTGCAGAAGAACGGTGAGAAAGTAAGTGGTATGGAGGAAGTAATTCATACGGGAGATGTCCTGAAGATCGGGAAAAAGAAGTTTGTGCGGATAGAAATGGTGTAAGAATGAATTAGTTCGGCACGTGCCCGTTCGCCTTGCTATTTTCCGGGAATAATGTTAATCTAATAGAAAAGAGCAGAGAGGAGATAATATATGAGACTGATTTCCTGGAATGTAAACGGCCTGAGGGCTTGTGTAGATAAAGGATTTATGGATTTTTTCAAGGAGGCGGATGCCGATATCTTCTGCCTCCAGGAGACCAAGCTGCAGGAGGGGCAGATTGATCTGGAGCTGCCGGGGTATCATCAATACTGGAATTATGCCGAGAAGAAGGGATACTCCGGAACGGCCCTTTTTACAAAAGAAGAACCTATCAGTGTGACTTATGGAATCGGTGTGGAAGAGCACGACCATGAGGGCAGGGTCATCACGGCAGAGTTCGAGGAATTCTATGTGGTGACGGTCTATACCCCCAATTCTCAGGACGAACTGAAGCGTCTTGACTATCGCATGAAATGGGAGGCTGATTTCCTGGCATATTTAAAGAAGCTGGAGGAGACCAAACCGATAATCTTCTGCGGAGATCTGAATGTGGCTCATAAAGAAATCGACCTTAAGAATCCCAAGACCAATCGCAAGAATGCAGGCTTTACCGATGAGGAGAGGGCTTGTTTTGATAAGGTACTGGAGAGCGGCTTTATCGACAGCTTCCGGTATTTTTATCCGGATCAGGAAGGAATCTATTCCTGGTGGTCTTACCGTTTTCAGGCAAGAGCCAAGAATGCAGGATGGCGTATCGACTACTTTATGGTGTCAGAATGCTTAAAGGAAAGGCTGTTGGATGCGTCCATTCATACCAAGGTCATGGGTTCCGATCACTGTCCGGTGGAACTGGCATTGAGACAGGATTAGCATAGAACAGAGGTTGGCAGAATGGAGGACAGCGGCATGGAGGACAGCGGCATGGAGGAAAGCAGCATGGATTACGGCAATGTGGGACAGGGTCCGGCAGAGAACTACGGCAGCCGTCTGACCAGAGAGTTCTTTGCCAGGGACGGCATCACGGTGGCAAAAGCGCTTCTGGGTAAGATATTGGTGCACGAGACTTCTCTGGGAACGGTGCGGGGCATCATTACAGAGACCGAAAGCTATATGGGAGAAGATGATAAGGGCTCTCACACCTATGGCGGAAAGCGCACCGAGCGGACAGAACCCATGTATCATCAGGGCGGAACCTCTTATGTGTATCTCATATACGGCATGTACAGCTGCATGAATATTGCGGCTATGACAGAAGGGATTCCACAGGCAGTGCTGCTTCGGAAAGTAGAGCCTGCAGATGAGGAATCCCGAAAGCGCATGGAACAGCTCCGCATGGCCAAGAAGCCGGGGCAGAATCCTGCGTCCATCCGCCGCCACCTGGCAGACGGCCCGGGGAAGATGTGCATCGCAATGGAGATTACCAGGAGGGATAACGATTTGGATATGGTCACCAGTCCTTCCTTTTACGTGACAGAAGGCATGACAGTGCTGCCTGAGCAGATTCAGGAAGGCAAGCGGATCGGAATCGACTATGCAGAAGAAGCTGCTGACTATCTGTGGAGGTTTTATCTATGAGTTTACGTTTCTACTTCGGACCGTCCGGCGCAGGAAAGAGCAGGCAGTTGTATCAGGAAATCATGGAACGGTCCCTGAAAGAACCAAAGAAGAACTTTCTGATCATCGTGCCGGACCAGTTTACCATGCAGACCCAGAAGGATCTGACCATGCTTCACGAAAGGGGCGGGATCCTTAATATAGATGTGTTAAGCTTTGGGAGACTCTCCCACAGAATCTTTGATGAAGTGGGAGAACTGGACACGCCTGTCCTGGATGATACGGGGAAAAGTCTGGTGCTGCAGAAGGTAGCCCTTGGTATGAAGGAACAGCTGCCTACTCTGGGAGGGCATCTGCACAAGCAGGGCTATATCCATGAGGTGAAAAGCGCCATCTCTGAATTTATGCAGTACGGAATCTCGCCGGATGACATGACAAAGCTCATAGATTTTTCTCAGAAAAGAGGGGCGCTGGTACATAAACTAAAGGATCTGGCAGTATTGTATCAGGGATTCAAAGACTATATTCAGGGAGAATTTATCACCACGGAAGAGACTCTCGATGTGCTGCGCAGGAGCTTAAGTAAGTCAGGGCTTGTGAAAGGCAGTGTTGTGGTATTTGACGGCTTCACCGGTTTTACCCCTGTGCAGAACCGGGTGATACAGGAGATTCTGTGCCTTAGTGAGGAAACCATTGTGAGCCTGACGCTGGGGGAGGGGGAGAATCCCTATCAGCCTGACGGGGAGCAGAAGTTGTTCCATTTGACGAAGAAGACGGTACATGATCTGGAAAAGCTGGCATCCCAGGCGGGGGTACAGCGGGGAAGGGACGTCTTTGTGCAGCCGGGAGAACAGGACCGATTTGCCGAAAGCCCGGCGCTTCGGGCATTGGAGCAGAACCTGTTTCGATATGATGTGAAGCCTTTTACGGAGGAACAGAACAGTATTCACCTGATGGAGACCATGACCCCGGCCGAAGAGGTACATCAGGTGGGACTGCAGATCCTGGAGCTTATCCGTGACGGCAATATGGCTTATCGTGATATCGCGCTGGTGTCCGGGGATCTGGAATCTTATGCGCCCTATGTGGAGACGGAATTTTCCAAGATGGGAATCCCCTGCTATATCGACCGTACCAGGGGGATTGTCTTAAATCCCATGACGGAGTATATCAACAGCGCACTGGAACTGTATCTGAAGAATTTCAGCTATGAGGCAGTCTTTCATTATCTCAGGAGCGGCCTGTCCGACATTACACCAAGAGAGGCGGATGTACTGGAAAATTACGTGATACGCACCGGGGTGCGGGGATACAGCAAATGGAGCAGGCTCTTTACTCATAAAGCAGATGAAACGGGAGAGGATGAAGAGGCACTTCTTCGTATCAACGACATCAGGGAACGGATGATGAATCAGATATCCTGTCTGCATGGCAAGACCAAGGATACCGTGGAAAATTATGTGAATCAGCTGTATGAGTTCCTGGTAGCCAATAAAGTTCAGGAGAAGCTGGTAAATCTGGAAAAAATGTTTACAGAACAGGGAGACCTGGCAAAGGCCAGGGAATATGCCCAGATCTATCGACTGGTCATGGACCTGTTAAACCAGATTTATGAACTCCTTGGGGCGGAAACCATTACATTACAGGAGTTTGCGGATATTCTGGAAGCGGGCTTCGGGGAAATCCAGGTGGGAACCATTCCCCAGAACGTGGACCGTATTCTGGTGGGAGACATGGAACGAACCAGGTTAAAGCAGGTGAAAGCCTTATTTTTCTTGGGGGTAAATGATGGGAATATTCCCAAGAGCGCTTCCAAGGGCGGCATCATTTCCGATATGGACCGGGAATTTCTAAAGGAGTCCGACATGGAACTGGCTCCATCGCCCAGACAGCAGATGTTCATTCAGCGCCTGTATTTATACCTGAATATGACCAAACCATCCCATTACTTGTATCTTTCCTATGCGAAAGTAAACAGAGAGGGGAGATCTGTTCGTCCTGCTTATCTGGTGGACGTGATAAAGAAGCTTTTCCCACAGATTGCGGTAGAATACCCGCAGAACAGGCCCATGCTGGATATGGTGGTCACCTCCGGGGAAGGTGTGGATTATCTGGCGCAGGGCCTGCGGCTTTATGCGCAGGGGATGAGTTCGCCCAAGGAGGAGCAGCTTTTCCTGACACTGTACGAAGCCTATGGAGAGACCGAAGAGTTGAGAGCTTTACGGCAAAATCTTACGCAAGCAGCTTTCAGGCGTTATCAGGAGAGCGGATTGTCAAGACAGGTGGCAAGAGCTTTATATGGTAAGCTTTTGGAAAACAGTGTGACCAGGCTGGAGACTTATGCGGCCTGTGCGTATCATCATTTTCTGCAGTATGGCCTGTCTTTAAAAGAGCGGGAAGAGTTCGGCTTTGAGAGTGTGGACATGGGAAATATTTTCCATGCGGTACTGGAGACCTTTGCGGAGAGGCTTGCGGGGAGCGAGTATACCTGGTTTGATTTTCCCAAAGAATTCGGGGAGCAAAAGGTGCGGGAAGCATTGGAACAGTATGCGGCTCAATATGGGGAGACTATTCTTTACAGCAGTGCCCGCAACGAGTACGCGATTACCAGGATGGGAAGAGTCCTGACCAGAACGGTGCTGACCTTGCAGGAACAGTTGAAAAAAGGAGAATTTGCGCCGGATGCCTATGAAATGTCTTTCCATTATGCAGATCATTTAGACAGCATCAATGTGGCCCTTTCTGCTGAGGAAAAGATGCGTCTGAGAGGCCGTATCGACCGTATCGACACGGCGGAGGACGAGGACCATGTGTATGTAAAGGTCATTGACTATAAGTCCGGCAATCGGCAGTTTGACCTGGCGGCGCTTTATTATGGGCTTCAGCTGCAGCTGGTGGTATATATGAATGCGGCCATGGAACTGGAGGCCAGGAAGCATCCTGATAAAGAAATCGTGCCGGCAGCATTGTTATATTACCACATTGATGACCCTACGGTGGAGACCCCTACGGAGCTTTCCGAGGAGGAACTGAATGAGCAGATTCTGGAAAAGCTTCGGATGAAGGGCGTGGTCAACGGGGAAGAGGGCATCGTGGAGAAGCTGGATAAGTATATGGGCAGCAAGTCCAATATCATTCCGGTGGAGCGTAAGAAGGACGGCAGTTTTTCGGCCCGTTCCTCTGTCATGTCTTCGGAGGAATTGAAGGTGATTTCGGATTATGTCAACTATAAGGTGAGAAGCATAGGACAGGAAATCCTGGCAGGCAGGATGGAACTGAATCCTTATGAAAAAGGAGCGGCTTCCGCCTGTACGTACTGCGCTTACCGAAAGGTATGTGGCTTCGATCCTACGGTCCCGGGATACGAAAAGCGTATTTTGGAGGAGTTGGACGGAAAAGAAGCTTTGCAGAAAATGAAAGAAGCAAAACAGTAAGTGATGAAATCAGGAAAGGGCTGTGGTAGGGACAGCTCTTCATGGAGGCAGTATGGCAATTTCTTTTACACCACAACAACAGAAGGTAATCGACCTGCATAACAGAAACATTCTGGTATCCGCGGCGGCAGGAAGCGGTAAGACGGCAGTGCTGGTGGAAAGAATCATCAGGATGATCTGTCGGGAAGAAGACCCGGTGGACATTGACAGGCTGTTGATCGTGACCTTTACTAATGCGGCAGCAGCCGAAATGCGGGAAAGAATCAGCCTTGGAATCAACAGGGAGCTGGCGCTGCATCCGGAGTCGGAGCATCTGCAGAAGCAGGCGGCCCTGCTTCATAATGCCCAGATTACCACCATTGACAGCTTCTGTATGTTTTTATTGAAAAATCATTTTAATGAAATTGGCATTGATCCCGCGTTCCGGGTGATGGATGAGGGTGAGAAGAAGCTGCTGATTCAGGACGTTCTGGCTCAGCTTCTGGAGGATAAATTTGCACAGGGAGAAGAAGCGTTCCATTATTGTGTGGAGTATTTCTGCACCGGAGGAAGGGAGAAGGTGCTGGAAGACTATATTTTGGAACTCTATCAATTTGCGGAAAGTCACCCCTGGCCGGAGGAATGGCTGGAGGAAAGGAAGAAAGATTACGACAGCACGGAGGAGTGTCTGGAGCAGACCGACTACGGCAAGTATCTCATGGGGCACATAAGGAGCATGCTGGAAAGCTGCCTGGAGCTTTGCAGGGAAATACAGCAGCTGTGCCACGAGCCGGATGGTCCTTATATGTACGGAGAACTTGTGGATCAGGAGCTGGAACAGCTGGAGCGCCTGCTTCGGCTTGACAGTCTGGAGGGATATGCTGCGCATATTCCTGCCGTAACTTTCGGAAGGCTGCCCTCCAAGAAGGACGAGTCCGTGAATCCTTTCAAGCGGGAACTGGCGAAAGAACTGAGAGGGGAACTGAAGGAGGTACTGAAAAGCCTGGGAGAACGTTTCTTTGCCACGCCGCTGCCCCTTGCGGCGAGCCAGATGGCAGCCTGTAAGGAACCAGTGAACACTCTGATTGATCTGGCGCTGGAATTTCGCAGGCGTCTTCAGGAGAAGAAGCAGGAAAATAAGGTGGTCGACTTTGGCGATATGGAACATTATGCCCTGGAAATCCTTTTAGAGGGCAGGGATGGAGAGATTTTCCCAAGTCAGGTGGCACTGGAATATCGCCAGTATTTCAAAGAAATCTTAATCGATGAATATCAGGACAGTAACCTGGTGCAGGAATATCTGCTGCGGGCGGTATCGGGAGAAGAGGACGGTCAGTATAACCGGTTTATGGTAGGCGATGTGAAGCAGAGTATCTACAAATTCCGTCTGGCCAGACCGGAGCTGTTCCTGGAAAAATACGATACTTATACTCAGGAGGACAGCAGTTGTCAGAGAATCGACCTGTCTAAGAACTTCCGCAGCCGCAAAGAAGTGGTGGATACGGTAAACGGCATCTTTTCCGGTATCATGAGTAAGCAGATGGGAGGCATTGCCTACGATGACAGCGCAGCTTTGTATGTGGGCGCGGATTATCCGGAGAATACGGGCTGCGGCAGTGAACTTTTGCTGATTGAAAAGCCCACAGCTGAGGACTCATCGGATTTGACGGACAAGCAGGCGGAAGCGCTGGCCATTGCTCATAAAATAAAAGAGCTGCAGGCTTCTTTTCAGGTGGCGGATAAGGCAACCGGCAAGCTTCGTCCCCTGAAGTTCAGCGATATTGTGATTTTGCTTCGTACCAACAGCGGTTGGGACGAGGAATTTAAGGCTGTGCTGGAGGAAGAGGGCATTCCGGTATACATTACTTCCAAGACGGGTTACTTTGCATCCTCTGAAGTGCAGGAAATCCTGCAGCTGCTTCGCGTGCTCGACAATCCCTTGCAGGATATCCCTCTATTCGGCGTGATGAAGTCAGTGTTTGGCGGATTTACGGAAGAGGAGATCGCACTGATCCGCAGTACCTGCAGGGACAGGAGCCTGTATGAGGCACTTGAAACAGTGGGAGAGCAGGTTGCACAGCAACTGCAGCAGAAGACGAAAGGTTTTCTGGAGAAGATCGATCGGTACCGCAGTTACACGGCCTATATGCCGATCCGCGACCTGCTTCAGGAGCTGGTGCGGGACAACGGCTATCTGGCTTATGTGACGGCGCTGCCCATGGGCAGCAGACGCCGGGCCAATGTGGAGATGCTTTACACTAAGGCATCTGATTTTGAGAAGACCAGCTATCACGGTCTGTTCCACTTTATCAGATATATGGACCAGCTGGAAAAGTATGATGTAGATTACGGTGAAGCGGAGATGTTGGATGAAAATGCAGATGTAGTGCGCATCATGAGCATCCACAAGAGCAAGGGTCTGGAATTCCCTGTGACATTTGTGTCAGGGCTCTCGAAACGCTTCAATATGCAGGATGTGAACCGTTCCCTGATTCTGGATGTGGATATGGGTATCGGTACTGATTACGTGGACCCGGAGCGCAGAATCCGCAATAAGACGCTGCGGCGCAGAGTCATTGCCCGGAAAATGCGGGAGGATAATCTGTCAGAGGAATTGCGTGTCCTCTATGTAGCATTGACCAGACCCAAGGAAAAGCTGATTATGACGGCAGTGCTGGAGAATGCGGCTGATAAGTGGGAGAAGCAGAAGGAACTGAGACGGAACCGTCTTTCCTATCATGAATTTATGGAAAGTGCCGGGTATCTGGATTTCCTGATGCCGGTGGTGGAGCATGCCGGAGTGGATGTGCAGATCATTGACAGTGATGACCTGGCAGGCGGACAGAACAAGGAACAGATACAGCTTATGGACAGGTTAAAACGCCTGGAATTTTCGGGGAAATATGCCGATGCTGAGGCACTTAAGGCGCTGAAACAGCGGTTTGGCTGGCAGTACCCCTATCAGGCGCTTCAGAAGCTTTACACTAAGACTACGGTGTCTGAGCTTAAGATAGCGGCCATGGCCGAGAAAGATGAGGCGGCCTATCATGCTTTCGAGGAACAGGAAATCGTTCCTTACGAGCCCAGGTTCAAGAGGGGCGAAGAGAAAGTCAGCGGCGCGGTGCGCGGTAATGCATTCCATAAGGTGATGGAACTTATGGATTTTACGGCGGTGTATGAAAGCGTGGATGTGGATGCCCTGGCAGGAAACGTGTTGGGTGAAAATGGACTGTCTGAAAATGGATTGGGCGAAAATGCAGTAATGGAAGCTGCGCAGAAAACTCTGTATCATAATCTGAAAGACTTTCTTGCAGGCGAGGTGGCAAGCGGGCGCCTCAGTGAAGAGTACCGCGATGCGGTCAATGACAGGAAGCTGGTACATTTTCTGGAAAACGAACTTGCAATCCGTATGTATCGGGCATCTGTCCGTGGAGAACTTTATCGGGAACAGCCCTTTGTCTACGGAATCAGTGCAGACAGGTTGGGAGAAGGCTATCCGTCAGATGAAAAAGTACTGATTCAGGGAATTATCGATGCGTTTTTTGTGGAAGACGGAGAACTGGTGTTAGTAGACTATAAGACAGACGTGATACGGACTGCAGAAGAACTCTGGAACCGATATGAGACCCAGGTTCAGTATTATGAGGAGGCACTTTGCAGGCTGACGAATATGCCCATGAAGGAGAAGATTTTGTATTCTTTTTATCTGGAAAAATGCGTGGAAAAATGCGTTCTGCCGTCACCCTTGCACAAGCCCTCTATTTATGATACACTATAAGGAACGTTAAGAGAAGGAAGTTGAGTTACAATGGAGGAAGTTACAGGCTTAATATTGGAGGGGGGAGCCATGCGCAGCGTATTCAGCGCGGGGGTGCTGGACAGGCTGATGGAGGAAGGAATTCAGATTCCGAATGTGCTGGCGGTGTCAGCAGGTGCGTATGCCGGAATGAATTATGTATCAGGTCAGAAGGGGAGGATTACGAGTGCGGTAATTACGCCTCTTCGTGAGTATAAGTACCTGGGAATAGGAACTTTTCTGAAGAAAGGTACCTTTTTCGATATGGATTATCTGTTTAAGGAAGTACCTAAGACCAGGTCTCCTTATGATTTTAAGAGGATGAAGGAATATGCAGGGCGATTTATTATCAGCACAGTGAACATGGAAACAGGCGAGACCATTTACCATGACAGCTTTCGGGACGAAGAGGAGTTCTTTGATATTTGTCTGGCGGCCAATTCCATGCCTTTGATTTCAAAAATATCCACAATTCATGGAGTTCCCATGTTGGATGGTGGTATGGCAGATGCGATTCCGGTGAAGAAAGCACTGGAAGAGGGCTGGGACAAGATGGTGATCGTGCTGACAAGAGATGCTTCTTATCGTAAGAAGCCGCGGGGCAATCTTTACATGACAGCAATCCGTCTGGTGTACCGCAAATATCCTAAATTTTTAAAGCTGATAGAAGAGCGGGCCCAGAGGTATAATGATTCTCTGGATAAAATCGCAGAGCTGGAGGCACAGGGCAGAGCATTTGTGCTGCGGCCGTCCACGATTACCGTAGGCAATAGTGAAAGCAATGTGGATACACTGATGAAATATTACCATCATGGATATGAGATGGCCGAAGAAAAAATGAAAGAATTGAAGGAATTTCTGGAAGCGTAATGGCAAAGGTGCTTCGTAAGGGAAAGTAACAAATAAGCGATATCCGGTTTGGGTCTGGATACCGCTTGTTTTTGATTGGTGATGTATGAAAGTGGCATCCATTATGTATTTCTGCATTCAACCACTGGTTTCATTATTTGTGAGATAACTGTCCCTTTTGTCTCTGTGAAATCCGGCATATAAATGATATAATGAGCATAAGCGAGCGGCGAATGCCGTACACAGGCACAGCCTGTGTGATAATGAACGAAAGAACCAAAGGAGGCAGTCTCACATGAAGATACGTATTGCAGAGAACATTCGAAGCATGAGAAAACAACATGGTATGATGCAGGAGCAGCTTGCCGAAGCTCTGGGCGTTTCCATCGCAGCAGTATCGAAATGGGAGCGGGGGGTTTCCCAAACTTAAAGATACCACACTAAAAACCCACGCTTACATCACTTCCAAATAACATTATTTTGGAGGTAAACCCCATGAAAAAGCTGATTTCCTGCGAATATAACTTTGATAACTGCTGTGTAGAACTGAAATTCACCGATGGCAGTATGATTGCGATTGATACCATCGCTGTGGAAAATGAAGTTGCCCGTAATATGTACGAACGGTCAGAACTCGATTATCTGATTTACAACGCTCCTTTGGAGTATGCAGACCTTATCATGAACGGTGATCCAGAAACCTATCTGCGAACTGTAACAGAATACAAACCGCTTGATTAACAGTGATTGCCCATCTCTCTATCATCGAGGGATGGGCTTTTTTCTGTTTCGGCACATAAATTTTGTAACTTCTCTATGAACATTTTCTCAAACCTCTTGATTTTTATTAGGTAACGTACTATAATATAAAAAGTTAGAATATTCGATTGAATAACTACGCATTTCACATTTTGGTGGAAAGAGAGGAAGAACAATGGCTCGAATTGACAAAGGTGCTTTGACAAAATTGGAGATCATTACAGAAGCTACGAAGCAGTTTCTTGAAAAGGGATACACAAATACCTCTGCCAATGCGGTTGCGAAAGCGCTGGATATGAGCCAAGGCAACTTGACTTTTCACTATCCTACCAAAGAACATCTTCTTGCCATTCTTGTTGATAAGCTTTGCGATTTTCAATGGAAACGCATGGAGCAGGAAGCCAACGACGGTATAAGTTCTGTTCTGGCGATCTGCCTGGAGCTGACCGCTATGGCAAGTGCTTGTGAGAGCGACGAAACTATTAAGGATTTTTTCCTGTCAGCGTATTCCAGCCCGCTTTCCCTTGATATCATCCGTAAAAACGATGCCAAACGAGCCAAAGAGGTATTCGGTTCTTACCGTCCTGATTGGACAGATGAACAATTTGCGGAAGCCGAAATACTCGTATCCGGCATTGAATATGCTACGTTGATGACCGCTGGTGATCCGGTTCCGTTGGAAACGAGAATTGCCGGTGCGCTGAACAACATCCTTGGAATTTATGGTGTACCGGAAGAAACAAGGCAAATAAAGCTGCAAAAGGTGTTTGCCATGGACTATATAACTCTTGGCAAGCGTGTACTTGACGAATTTAAGCAATATGTTACGGACGCAAACGATGAAGCGTTCCAGGCTCTGATAAAAAGATAAAAAATTTACAAGAAAGGAGTTGCAATTATGCTGTTCACCTCCTATAATCGCACAGACAGACAGACAGACAGACAGACAGACAGACAGACAAGCATAACTGCGCCCTTTTTGTGTGTCAAGATAAATATTGTAAATATAAACCATCTGGATGGACAGGTGGGAGCCTTTGCTGCTCCGCCATGCCTTTCGGATGGTTTTTTGCGCTTTTAGACAAGGTTTTCCGAAAAGCAAGAGAACCGTGTCCTGTACCATATCGGCAATTAGAGTAGAAGGAGATAAAACCATGGGAAAATACGAAAATAACACAAACCAAAAGAAAACAACGATCATCATAGCCATTCTTGCTCTGATTACCGTTATAGCTCTCGGTGTGACGATGTGGGCCTTGTTCTTCCGTGACAGCGGGGGGCAGCAGGTGCTCGCTCCCGACTACGCACCGCAACAGAAAGAAGAAAACGCCGAGACCATCCCCGATGATACGGGCGACAAGATGGAAAACCCGGAGGGCGGCGGTGCTGTGAGCCTGACCTACTCCAACGAGGTTACGATTGATTTGAGCGACAAGGCGGCAGGTCTTTACTTCGCAAACCCCGGCAAGTCCAATCAAGACATGGTGCTTCAGATTGCAATCCAGGATACTGTTATCCTCCAGTCGGGAACGCTGTCCCCCGGACATCAAGTAAAGCTGCTGAATTTGTTGGAGGGAGCAGAAGAAATGCTCCAGCCCGGCGGCTATGAGGGCAAGTTCATTGTCCTCTACTACGATCAGACCAGCGGCGAAAAATCCATGGTCAACACAGAAATTCCCATCACGATCAACGTGGTAGGATAAAAATCGGAAGAAAGGAGAATACAGCAATGAAGAAAATCATCACACTTTTGATGGCACTGGCAAT
>JBGVLR010000111.1:0-2632 GCA_045124375.1 Acetatifactor sp. | reverse complement strand
TTACCGATCTGCTTCAGTGCTTCCGTCAGCATGGCATGACCAAGACCTGTTCCCCAGCTTTCAGGCAGAGAGTGGATTGCCACGATTTCAACACCATCCTCTGTTTTCTGCCAGCAGAGGAACCCCTGATCGCCGCCCATTAGAAAGTGCATCTTGCCTTCCTGATAAATGTGATCCAGCATGGCACGGCAGTTTTCTGGGTTTGTGCAGGCATCCATGGTTTTCGGTGACACAAAATCCGCAAAAGCCGTGCGGAAGGATGTGACCATAATATCTGCGGCGAGAGCCATATCTTCATATTTTGCTTCACGAACTGAAGTCATTTCACAATATCCTCCAACTCAATGCTATACGAATCATCCAGTAGGATATAGTCGCATCTTTTTTCCTTGCACAGCCGCAGGGCATTCTCGTTGTCATGGATCAAGCCGTCTTTGCTCAGACCACTATCGTCTAACCGTTGCTCGATGGCGCTGCCGTGATTTCGGATGTCATCAAAATGGTTTTCGATGTAATCCCGGGACATGATCAAACAGCGGTAGCGAATGTGCTTCCGATATTCCGTTGCAAAATCCTTTTCCCAGTCGAAGGGGATGTAGCAACCCTCCACGATCAGATTCTGCCCATTTTCAATGGCAGTCTTGACCATTTCCCGGACGATGGGCCAGAGATAGTCGGTGAGTTTATCATCGTCCATGGGTGTCAGGGTTGTCTGTCCGCTGCGGATCAGGCCCATTTTCAGATGGTCAATTGACAGGTACGGATAGTGATATTTTTCCAAAAGGCGCTGCGCCAGCACCGTCTTTCCGGTGTGGGACGCGCTGGCAATAAGAATAATCATTTTGCAAGCTCCTTCAGATACATGATCTCATCTGCGTTCTGCTCTGGGGGCAGAAATGCACCGATACGATGATAGCCCAGTTTTTCATAGAAATATTTGGCGGTTTCATCCTCCTGGGTGGAGAGCATCACATAGGAATAACCCATAGCTTTCATGGAATCTTCCCAGTCCGCCATCATCTTACTGCCCCAGCCCTGTCCCCGGTAAGCTTCATCGATATAGATCAGGTCCAGAAACGGGATGGACTGCCAGAACAGATTCCAGCGCAGAATGCCTACGATTTTTTTACCGTCGCACAGCACATCCACTAAGCCATTGTAGATGCATTCGCCAACCTTATTGTAGTGAATGTGCCGATCATATTTCAAAATCTGCTTTTTATCCTTTGCAACAGCCAAACGGATTTCCAAAGGGCTCTGCTCCGTAATAATTTCCGTTTGGAAAAACTGTTCCTGAAAAGCAACTTGCGCGCTGATTTCTTCCTTTGTAAAACTTGTATTTTCGGGAGCCACGACCCATTTTTCTTCCACATCGTCAAGTCTGTGGATGACTGCAATGATCCTGCCGGTAAACTCTCTTATAGGCTCATTTACGCCCAGAATGTAGACGTCCTGTTCCTCGCCATCCGGGGCAATGATACCGGGAACATATCCATAGTTAACGGAATAATAGATATCCTTATGCTTGGGGTGGAATGATCCCAATGGCCTGTCAACAATTACCTTTACAATTCTTCCAATCATCAAGGTATCCTCCGTCAAATTCAAGTATGTCTAACCGCATTATAGCACAGTTCCGCTACCTGTCAAAGCAAAAGAGCCACATAGAAATCAACCGATTCTTACAAATCAAACTTATCTTTAATCATTTTCGCAACAACATCCGGTTCGATATTGGAATTATCGATTCTCATGAAGTTGCTGATCGGGACTTCACCATCACGGCTTACAAACCGATGGTTTTTCGTATGCTGAATCACCCGTTCGTTGGAAGAAGCAATGTTTCTTTTCGATGCCTTATTTTTCAGCCTGTTTTCTGTGACATTCCGCTTGAGCCTCACATCCAGCGGAGCCGTTAATTCCACACAGTACAGCTCAGCTCCAGCGCTTTCAAAGATGCCCAGGATCTTCGTCATGATTTCCCAGTCCTCGTGGCAGTCATAAGCCCACATGCAGGTGTAGATCATGCCGGGAAGATCCGTTTTAACGAACTCCTCAAAGATCAGATACCGCAGCTTCAGGATCACATCAATATTGAAATCATTGAAGATTTCCAAAACGGGTTCAATGGTCATGTGGTTGTGGAATAACCGCAGGTCGGTTATCTTCATCAATTCCTGGCCGACGGTCATTTTTCCTACGGCACCATCGCCAACGATCAGTACCAATTTCATATGTATTCCTCCCTATTTATGTTTTCTTCCTGGACATCGCCAACAAGTGCCCGGACAGTCCGATGATCTCCTCATGAGTATCCAGCATTCGGACAGTTTTCATCAGCACAGCTTTCGTTTCCTCATTTGCCAAAAGCTCGTCCAGATTCGGTGCCAACCACGCACCGCCCATGATACCGTGGACGATAGCAGTGTCGAATCCACCCTCGGACAGTTCTTCCCGCAATGCTTTTGCGGTGTGCAGGTGGGAAGATCCCAGTCCGCTGGCTATTTTCTTTTCCGGGTTACAGTAACAGCCATCCTCCAGAGCCCGCTCGATCATGGAGATCACAGCGGGATCATCCAGTTCTCGACGCTTTGCGGTACCATCAATATGATAGAGCGCGATGCGTGGGACC
>JBGVLR010000110.1:0-8853 GCA_045124375.1 Acetatifactor sp. | reverse complement strand
CTTGCAGACTTTGCTCCATTTTTGACCATCTCCCAATGTGACAAATATCTCCCTTAGACTGCATGGGAGATATTCGCGTTTTGGGATATTGTCTCATACTGCTACCCTGCTACGCAAGCCGCGGGGAGGTTTTACGCTTACCACCGCTGCACAAAATACCCCCTGATGTAGAAGGATAGAACTACATCAGGGGGTATTACTATGTTACAGAGAAAGTATCTGCCGAGCCCAAAATGCTGTTGTCAGCGATCACGCAGGGCGGCTGTATGCAATGTTAAACGCCAACCGGACCCTGGCTGCTGGCTACCACGGTCTTGGGGGGATTCAGTTCCAAAGAGCCACTTTCCAGCAATTCTACAAATATCTCTACCAGGTTGGGGTCAAACTGTTTTCCGGCTTCTGAGCGGAGAATATCAATGGCCTGCTCAAGGGGAATTGCTGCCTTGTAATTGCGGACAGAAGTGATGGCATCAAATGAATCTGCAATGCACAGAATGCGTCCGGTGATGGGAATGTTGTCTCCGGCCAACTTGCGGGGATAACCACATCCGTCATAGTGCTCGTGATGAGACAGAACCGCGGGAATGACGTAATCCAGAGAAGGAAGATGGCGGATGATATTGACTGCATTTTCAACATGGCTCTTCATGATCTCATATTCATCCATGGTCAGCCGTTCCGGCTTGTTCAGGATCTCTTCTCGAATTCCGATTTTACCGATGTCATGCAGCAGACCGGCTTCCCGTACGATCTCCACCACATTGGGGGCCATGTTTGCTGCTCTTGCAAGCTCCGCAGCATAGTAAGCAACGTTCTGTGAATGCCGGAACGTATAGTGATCCTTGGCATCAATGGCTGCGGTCAGGGCATACACGGTACTTGCGTGTTCGCTGTAGCCGCTTTGGTAGGTGGTATCCGTAGCGGATCTGCGGAGGATATCCGCAGAATACATCTGAACAGAGTTCTTTCCGGTACGCTTGACCGTATACACGGTGGTTTCTGCATTGCGGTACAGCTCCTTGGCGGAGGATGCCATATAGGGCGCTGCACAGATACCAATGCTGACGGACAGTCTTCCTGCCGTCTCAGAAACATTGATCTTGCCAATTTTATCTGCAATGCTGTCTGCCAGACACTTGGCCGAGTAGATATCATATCCCGGCAGGACCAACGCAAACTCATCGCCGTTGATACGGGCGACATAGGCGGCTTCGTTAACTGAGGACTTCAAGATGGCAGAGATGCGCTTCAGTGCCAAGTCACCTTCCTGGGTGCCGTAAAGCTGATTGTACAGCTTAAAATCATCGATGTTCAGCAGGCACAGGGAAAGCGCCGTCTCCTTACACTTTTCAAATTCCCGATCCAGAATCTCAAAGAAGAACTTAAAACTCACCAGTCCTGTCAGATCATCTTTTTGTGCTTCAGCAACGGCCCGCTCATAGGTGTGTGCATTGCTGACAGCATTGGCGCAAATGTTTGATACAGACTGCAGGAATTGCAGATTCTCAGAAGAAGCAATGGCTCTTCCGGGTTTACCGCTCAGAAGGATAAAGCCGCAGGGTTCATCCTGTCCGTTCAGAGGAACCACACATTCGATATTCTGTTTGACAAACAGGGCTTTTTCGTTTTCCCACATGCTCTGATAAATGGTTTTCCTGGAGAAATCCTGAATCAGAACACATTTCTTTTCCTTCTGACAATAGGAAATCAGAGGATGGTCTGCACGGAAGTAGAAGTTCTTTTCATCCAGAGGGCTAATTGTGAGGGAGATACGGTAGCAGCCCTTTACATCCTGGATCAGCACGAACAGACGGCTTACATCCACCACGCTCTGAATGGTTTCGGACATAAGCTGAAGAATCTCTTCCGTACCCATCATGCTGGCAATTTCTTCCGAGAAGTTTGCCAGCTGTTTTTGCTTTTTTCGTTCGGAACGGGTAAAAATGGCATCTGTGGTACGGTAAATGAGAAAATACAGACCCACGATCATAGCCAGAAGGACGAAGGCCACGATGATCAGCGTGCTGATATAGTTCAGGCCCACGTCGTAGATCAGTACCCGGTGGATGGCATTAGCGATATCCGAAAATACCACAAAGCCTAGCAGCATGGCAATGATGATGCAGTTATTTTTGGATAACAGGATCGTTATCCGGAACAGCTTTCTCTTATACAGTGCGTAGAAGAGGCAAAAGGCATTGACGGTACCGGACAGCATATCCACAGGCAGGCCGGTAAAGATCGGGAATGTGGACATGACGTTGCCCAGGAAGATGATCAAAATACCGACAAGGACCGGCTTCAACTGCTGAAACGCAATATGATTGCCGCGGCAACAACGCCAGATGGCAGAAAAGGTAGGAACCAGTGCCACGATTACGAAGAAAGCAGTCAGAACATAAACCGGCCAGTCATAGTGGTAAAGGAACTGGATCCTGTCCCTATCCTGAACCACTTGGGGCAGGGGGATAAAGAAACCGGTAGCGCAGTTTACAAGGAAGAGCAGTATGAAGAACACAAACGTGATATGCCGCATGGTGGTGTTTTCCTGGTCCAGAAAATCCATCATAAACTGATAATAGCCGAAAGGCAGCAGGAATATACCTAACAGCGACACATGGTGCCAGAAATAGACCGATGGAAACAACTGAACACGCATGCCCATGGAACCGCCGTTCCACAGGATCATGATAAGCAGAAGATATGAAAAAGCACGAATGACCCGCTCCTTGGATTTGGAGGAAACAAAGCTGACCAGCAGGAACAGGTAGCAGAAGATGGAAATACCCGATATCCAGCTATATCCACTCATTCAGGAAATCCCCCTTTCCAAAACTGTCAGCATGATGGCAGTTCATCAAATCATTGATTTCAAAGCCTTCCGGGTTCATAGGCCGGATCTTTTTGCCGTACCTGCGTTCATACAGCTCAAAGGTACCACACTTGAGCAATGTGATCTTCAGCGGGTCAATACCCAGGATTTTTTTCAGATCTTCGTAATCCTGATCCAGGTATCGGAAATAGATGCCCAGCTGATCCTGCAGGATGCGGATGCTGATGGCACTGTTGATCAGGTTGCTGCGCTGTAATTCCACATACAGATGCATATATGGACGATAATTATCGGAGTATTCTTTTTTTGCTGTCCAGGATGCAATGGGCAATCGGGACAGGACGATCGCCTGCTGAATAGATTTTTCTGTGATGCGGGTAAAGCCGGCAATATCGATAATCTGAGGTACCCGGTCCACATACTGGAAGCGTGGAATGCTGTTATGTTCCTTTTCGCTGCCAATTCCGGTGCAGCGGAACACATCTCCCACCCGGTAACGGGCAAAGGCACCACCTTTGAGAACCGTAAGTACAATCTCATAAATACCGCCGGCGACCACTTCGTTCCACAATACCGTTCGAGGCTGATAGTCAGGAATGGCTATGGCGCGGTTGAGCTCTTCTTCGGGAATAAACTCATAGAAGCAGGAATCTGGGAAAAAGTAGACACCTTCCCTGCTCCAGGTCTCACAGCCGATGCAAGTGGGTTCTGTACCGGCAAAGATCTCCATGGGCGCTATACCCCACATTTTTTCCAGATCTGCTTTGTAACACCGGTTATCCGTTCCGGCGCACATAAAGCCTTTCAGGTGGAACAGGTCCTTAGGCAGAAGTTCCCGGTTTTCCTTTTTGCACTTCTTTTTTGCCATGAGATAGCGCAGTATCATCTTGGGGGAAGTACCGGAGAGCGTATCCTTCAGGCTCTTACTGCCGGACTGCGTAGTTGTAATGCTCTGGCTTACATAATACAGGACGCTGCCCAGACCAAAGAAATACTCCAGACCTTTCTTCATGCCCTGTTTGAAGCCTTCCTTGTTGCGCTCCTTGAAGCTCATATTCACGGCGTCCTTCACCGGGGGGAAGAATTCAATATCGATCTCATCCTTCAGAACCAGGGGAAGCAGACCCGTGACAAAGGGCAGAGGAGCCAGAGCGTACAGCATATGGTCGGTAACGCGGACATCAAATTCGCCCTTCTGGCGACTGGTGGCAAGGATCAGACAGCTGATAACATTGTGCTTGAAGGAATCCAGCATAGCCTTTGTGTAAGGCGCAGTTTTGATAGGGTGCACACCGCCTTCCCAGGTGGTCTGGACCCAGAGGACGGGATCTGCCGGCAGTGCATCAACCTGCTTGGAGAGCAGGATATTGGAATAATCCTCATATGTGGTCAGCGGTACCATTTCTCGGAATTCCTGAATGCTGGTAGGATTCTTTCCTTTCAGGATGCTCTGGCCCAGACTGCTGGAACTCCAGAGTTCGATCTGTTCCATCAGCAGACGCTCCTGGATGTTCATAAATTCGTCTGTTGTGAGGTTCAGAAAACCGCAGTATTCTTCCCAAATTTCTTTTTTGGTATACTGATGGAGTTTTTCTTGGAATTTCACGGGATTGCCTCCTCATCTTGTGTGGAAAACAGCGTTTTGCATGCCATGGATACGCTGTGTGGGGTTGGAATCAGAAAGGGCACATACCTCTGATAATCGGAATAATCACAAAAAGTTTTTGGAAAAGTAACACAGTCTTGAAAGTACGCATATACCAGATTCAAAAAAGAAAAAACAAGACTTCGGACGATCATTCGAGACGGCAATGCTGCAAGACCCAGCAGCAGATAGGTGCCCCAGAAGAAGAGGATTCCCGGATGACGGCACAAGGCATAAACACCTCTCCGGTATACCTTACGACCGGAAAAAGGCTGTGTGTAGGTTTCCTGGAAAGGTAATGCAAAGAACAGGCTGTAGATCAGCGTAGCGAAACAAAAGAAAGTAGCAATCAGCAGCAGAATATCAATGGCATCCGAAAAAGCGCCTGCAGTCCAGGCTGCCCATAGATCAAGTCCGGTGGCAATGCCCAGAAGTAACGTTCCCAGTAAGAAAAACGTGCTCAGAACCTTCTTCTGCCACATAAAACTGTTGATGTCATAGATAAGATACAGCACAAAAGCTGCAATTCCCAAAAACAGAGAAAACATGCTTCCTCCAAAGATAACGATCGGTATTCGCCGCGCTAATCGGACAGACCTTCATAATCAGGTTGGTAGAATACGAATTGGTTTTTACCCTGGCGCTTAGCAACATACAGCGCAGAATCAGCATGATCCAGCAACTGCAGATAGGTTTTGCCGTCATCAGGGAATAAAGCAGCACCAACACTGGCGGATACCGGATATTCGATGTTGCCATTGCGGTAGGGAAAACGGAAGCTTTCACAGAGTTGCTGCAGACGCTTGGTCAGATCGGCACGACTGATTCCGTTTACAAATATGACGAATTCGTCACCGCCGTAACGTGCGACCACATCGGTGTGGCGGAAGGTACCCAGCAAGCGTTTGGCAATACTGCAGATTACATCATCGCCTACCATATGGCCCAGTGTATCATTAATTATCTTGAAATCATCGATGTCAACAAAGATCATGGCAGCACTGGAAAGGATACCTTTTTCCAGCGTCGAACCAGCGGTCTGTTCGAAGAACTTACGGTTATACAAACCGGTCAGCGCATCCCTGTTGGCTTTTTCTTTCCACTGGTTGACCTCATTTTTTAATCCGGCCATATTTACCAGTGTGCCGGAAATGATCATTCCTTCACCGGAAAGGAAAGACTCCCGGTGCATATGGATTTCCAGCCATTCGTAGCGACCCTTCGCAGTATAGAATCGGATCGTATTCTCGACCCATCCGTCTTCCTTTTGACAGCGTTCCAGCAGATGGAAGAAATCTTTATGATCGTTTTCGTGGATGAGTGCGGAATACTGGAACAGGGCGGTAGCGTTGCTGAGAACGTGCCGTCCCTCCAGGACAGGAGAAAACAGATTGGAGAAGGTGATTTGGTCTGCAGCGGTCTGCAGGGAGAACATAGTGATTTGACTAGTTGTGTGCCGCTGCGTAAACTGGACAAGATTGTTTTCTGCGCTGTCTGCATAGCCGGGTTGACCTTTATGGAATACCCTGCGGCAGAATTCTTCCATGGGCATTGGCGGGAAATAGTAGAAACCCTGGATCATGTCACAGCCGGACTGTTTCAGATACTGAACCTGACTGGCATTATCGATGCCTTCTGCCACGGTGTGAATCTGCATCTGGGTAGATAGCTTCAGAATTGCTTCCACCACAAAACGGTTGCGTCGGTTGTTGTTTTCGCTAGATAAGAGATTCTGGCCTAGCTTGAGGGTATCTACATTCAGATCTCTGAGGAAATCAAGGGGGATCACGCTCTTACCAAAGTTGTCCAGAGCGCATCGAAAGTTAAAGTGGTGAATCTGCTCAATGCATGAAAAAAGTTCCTGAGGTGCATTTTGTAGAACACTTTCCGGTAGTTCCAGCTCAATCAATTCCGGAGAAACGCCATATTTCTCACACAGCTGTGCATAGGATGCAGCAAAAGAAGGGGTCCGGAGTGTTTCGCAGGACAAATTGATCGAAACAGGCAGGGGTGTCCATTCCTGGTGAATCCATTGGGCAATCTGCTGACAAACCTGCTCCAAAAGATATAAATCGTATTTGGAGCACAGTTGATATTCGGCCAGAAGCGGGAGAAATGCATCCGGAGTTAAGATACCCTGCTGAGGGTGCTTCCAGCGAATCAGGGCTTCTGCACCAACAATGCGGTTATCACTGAGACGAATTTTAGGCTGCATGAATACAACGAAATCTCCGTTTTTCAGAGCCTGCTCCATTTGGAAGATTTGCTCCAGCTTACGTTTTGGAGCATCTTCCGGGGAGGTTTGGAGGAAACAGTACCGGGATTCACACTTGCGGTTTTCAAGCAAAGCAGTGGATATCTTTAAAATGCTATCCACTGGCTCCGGAGTTCTTCCAGGGGTATATATGCCGAAAACCAGATCCACGATATGCGGAATCTGGGACTTCTGCTGGCGTTGATTTGCAGAATCATAAATTCTGGACAGTCTGGTGCGGATATCATTTTCCTGCCGGTTTTTTAGCAGGAAGCAGAAAGTGTTGCTTTCAGTTCGTGCAACAGGTTCGGAGGAACTGAGATTTGCCTTTACCACATTGTGCAGGTCAATCAGGAGCTGATTGACTGCTTCAACGCCGAAGCTCTTTGCGATTTGATGATAATTGCGGATCTGCATGGTTACAACGACATAGGAATATCTGCTGGTAGTGAGATATTTTGCAGATTCCTGCAAAAAGCCTGTATGGTTCAGACTTCCGGTAACAGGGTCTGTCACAGTTATCTTTTTATAGCGCCGAATAAATTTTAGGAATGTACCGGCGACAAGGAAAATGCCAACTGTCAGCAGCAATACGACGATGAGTAAGACCGGAGCAATATCCTGAGCGGCTGCATGACGCATATGTATTCACCAAACTTTCGATTTTTACATTCAGGAGGATGTGAGATTGCACAATAATGTTATTTAAAATATACTTTTCTTATTATACCATATTTTTCGTTAAATACAATGTTAATCTGTATTTTTAAAGATTGTGAAGGAAATTATTCTGTTGCTTTTTTCCTTTTTAAGGATATAATACAAGATGAGAAGCGTCAAAAGGATAAATGATACATTTTTAATTGGTAGGAACAGATTATGAAAAGAATAATTAAAAATTTTTTAAATATATTTTTGTTTATTGCGTTGGTAATTTGTTCAGTGATGCTTTTTAGAAGCATCACTGAGAATGTGGCAAGCCAAAAAGACTATGATGAAGCGAACGATCTTGCCGGTACTTTGGATATGGACGAAATAGAAGAAACCAGGATTTATGAAAATGCTGTTCTATTGGAGACAGAACCGGAGTCAATTCAGCGTCAGTCTCAGGAATCTGCAATGATACCAGATGATCCCAATATTATTAAATTGCTTGAAACGGATCTGACGTTGCTGCGGCAGGAAAATGAAGATGTTGTGGGATGGATTTCCATTCCGGATACAAAGATCTCCTATCCGTTGCTGCAGTGGACGGACAATAAGTTTTATTTGGAACATACTTGGAAGCAAACACCAAATGGCAACGGTTCCATATTCATTGAATATCAAAACAGCCCTGATTTTACAGATTTCAACACCATAATCTATGGACATAATATGCAAAGTGGCGCAATGTTTGGAACTTTGCGGAATTACAAAAACCAAAATTATTGGAAAGAGCATCCTGCTTTTTATATTGTCTGTGATCAAGGTATTTTGCGTTATGACATCTTTGCCGTTCACAAAGTTGGTACCGATACAATTATTTATGGACTGGATCTGGAAACGGAGAAAAAGCGAGAGGCGTTTATTCGTTTTGCGACCGATTATTCTTGTTTTGATACCGGACTGAAACCTACAGTTGACGATAAGATAGTAACACTGTCTACCTGTACTGGACAGGGTCATTCTACCCGCTGGGTGGTTCAGGGTCTGCTGAATAAATCGGGCTCCTATATCAATGAGCAATAGAGTCAGGCTTGATGGGATATATTTTGAGGATAATCACAAGTAAACGAAAAACGTTGGAACAACACCCCATTTAGGGCATCATTCCAACATAAAAAAGAAATACCAGACTTGAAATTGTATCAAGTCTGGTATCTTTTCTGGGGTGGATAATGGGACTCGAACCCACGATCTTCAGAGCCACAATCTGACGCCTTAGCCGACTAGGCCATATCCACCATATTCTGTTTTGCTGAATCGCCTCAGTAAAAATGGCACGCCAGAAGGGACTCGAACCCCTGACCTACTGCTTAGAAGGCAGTTGCTCTATCCAGCTGAGCTACTGGCGCATTTCTATGGAGCGGGTGACGGGAATCGGACCCGCGTATCCAGCTTGGAAGGCTGGTGTTCTAC
>JBGVLR010000109.1:0-2757 GCA_045124375.1 Acetatifactor sp. | reverse complement strand
CATCAAACAGCTTTTCAATGAACATATCCTTGGCCATCAGTTTCCGGCAATCAATGATCTTGGCGTCAATAAAAATCAGGTTTTCATCCATTTCCGGCAGCTTCATAGGCTCCGGCCAATGGCCGAGGATCCAGAGAGCGTCCTTCGTTACGAATTCCTGCTTCCAATCCAGTTTCAGAACATGCTTCAGCAAAGCTCTGCACAGATCCATATCCAAAGATCTACTGGAGTTGGCATCTGGAGGAATGCACCGGCGGATCATGGTTGCATCACCGCCCACATACTGGATCAGTTCTACGACCTCCGTATTGCTGAAACGGTCATTTTCTGCAGAAATACTCCAGTAGGAGTCGTCTTCCGCATTGGCCACACAGGTGATCTGCCTTCCCAGCAGAGCCGACAGAAGATTTCCCAGATACCAGGCGACTCTGGAAAGCTCCAGTTTGAGCGTGGTGAAGCTCTCAATGTTATTCATCGTTATTCCTTTCTACCGTAAAGTACGGTTCATAGTAAATTGTGTCTTCCTCTTCGGCCCTGTAGGCTCCGATACAGACCCTCTGATTTCCGTGCTTCTCAGGATTGAACTCCACAAAGCACAGAGGCTCTGTCGGCTCATTGATGCCGTTATCCCAGTAGATATTGATGCAGGGATAATCGAAATCCGGATAACCAACAGCCCGCAGGTAAGTGCCATCAGGCAGAGGAACTGCAATCATGGGCTTATTTTCCGGCTTCGGCTCCTCGGTATCATACGGTTTACTCAGGGAGAAGCGTTTCTTGGAAGATTCTTGTTCCTGAAGAAACCGCATCTTTACTGTGATCAGTTCTGACTGCAGGGCTGTAAAGATCTGTTCTACCTGTTCACGGGTATAGGCATAAGTTCCGGTCCAGGAGAGATTGCCCAGGAGTCTCAGCAAATGCAGGATCTTATTGACCCGTGCCTCTGCCAAACGCCTGAATCTCTCTTCTTTTGTCTCTCGGGGCGATCTCATGCTCTTACCCCCTTTGAAGCCCTAGCTTTCAAAGGCTTCAGGATATAATGGGTATTCTCAGTCTCAATATAGACTGTGCCAGAAGGCAGCGTAATGAAATGCCGCACTGAAGAAGTCCTGCGGCTGCCGTTAGCTTCCTTGATGAAAGCGGCATAGCCGATTGCGAGGGGGTATTCTAAAGACCCATGCAGCTCAACGCGCTTTTTTCTGGGTAACATAGTCATTCTCCTTTTCTTATTTCATGAAAGATTTCTTCAATTTGAATCTATCTCTGCCTCTATCAGACTGATTTTGGTCAATCGACCACAGTGAGGGCAGAAATTATGATCTTGATTTTCTTGAAATCTTCTCCAGGTAATCAGGCCCGCTTTTTTACAGCATTCCGGCATGATCAGAATCAGTCTGGTGGCAGTTAGGATCTCTGGCCTGTATTGCTGATTAAACTCAACGAATCCAAGCCAGCGTTCGTTATCGAAGATACGATCCATATGAAGTTCCAGGGCATGAAACTCCAGTTCCTTATTGGAAGCTTTGGCATAGTTATGATCCTTTAGGTACTGCAGAAGCTGCTTGTGCAGTATCTGCTCTCCTTTCCGCTCAATCAAATCGATTGCCATCTCACTCCATTGGGATCGTTCCAGGTCACCCAGGGCACACTGAACACCATTTCTGTAGCCGAATACGCGATTTCTGCCTTCTCCGGAGACTATATAAGAGCGTCCCGTCTGAAATCGGCAGCGCAGATCCGCAAAGCTTATCTCAGACATCCGGCACCTCCAGTTTTCCTTCCCGGTAGCTTCCGATGCATTCGAGCAAAGGCTCTTCCAGAAGGCCACCAGCAACCAGTGGTAAACGGCGGGCATACGATGTCCTTAGATACCGAAAATCAAGACCATTGAACCGTACTCGATCCAGACCGTCCATGTCTTTGGCGATTTTGTAAAGCCTGGAAGCACGGGCAATGTCCCTTTGAGAAAAACCAGGTACCTTGCAAACTCTCTCCAGACCGATTTCATCGCTTCGACAGTGATGGCGAATTAATAGCTTCGCAATCCGATATCCCTTCTTGGACAAATGAATGCCCTTGATGCGGATATTCTTAGAACGGATCATCTCTACACTTTTGTCTCCATGACTCTCGTCCTCTTCTTCATTGTCACGGCCAATGTCATGAAGCAGGCTGAAGTAGATCAGAATCTGCTTGTCTTCCTCCGATAGTTGATCACCGGAATGCTGGCAATAAAGAAGCGTCAGAACAAGTACCCGCAAAATATGCTTGATACCGTGGTACTGAAACAGGTGCTCCTCCGGATAACCCAGAGACGTAGCAATGGCGCCGAATCGAAAAAAGTCCTTTGTGACCGGGGCCAGGAGCTTGGGAACAATTGCTTCCGTAGATGGGATCATGTCTTCTTCCTGTACAGTCAGTTTGGTACCGGGCTTTAGAATCACCTCATGTTCTGCACGATAGCCCGGGTTATACACCAGGATCTGTTCCGGATCTACTCTCGCAGAAACCAGTCTGGTACCACGTGCGCTGCGATTGGCAAACCATAGTGCGCATACAGGATCTGTAGACCAGGAGATGGCCTCTTCCGCCGGTTGAGACTTCTCGCCCATACCACGGTAGATCGTGACCTTACCATCTGCATCTGTTTCGGGCAGTTCAGTTTGGGGAGCATGAGAAAAAACGTAATTCAGGACCTCCGGATCCCACATTCCATTGGAATAGTCAATATGGGTATGGATGGAACTCCATACAGAG
>JBGVLR010000108.1:0-2892 GCA_045124375.1 Acetatifactor sp. | reverse complement strand
TCTGCCCTTTGGAGTGGAAAGAAGCGAAAAACCTGAGGTATATTGGCTGTTTTTCACTTAAATTTCCTTAACTAAACCAAAAATCGGTCATTTTTACCATTTGGAACAGAATGAAGCTTATTTATTCAGAGGTTCCCTAGAAGAATCTTGCAAACTGCAAGGATCTCGCTGTTAGTCAGACCCTTGGGCACCGCATGGGAAAGCCTGTATCCGCGCTCTCTGGAATCGTAGAGAAGCTCTCGCCCCTTCATTTCATCAGATAGGAAAGTTCGCAATGATTCCAGATCTCGCTGAATACTCCTTGGTGTAACACCAAATTCATCAGCCAGATCTCTTTTCCGGATAACCTCACCGTCCATCAGACGTCCATACATGGTAAGAACCCGCATAGATTTCGCTTCTGCCCATGACTGATCCATGTGTTTCCGCTCCTCTCAAACAAACCAAAAATATATAAATCTATATCTTTAAGATAGTCATATTATATCTTACGGATAGTATATATGCAGCAAAAGGCAATGTCAATAACTGTCACCCTTTGATAAAATTTATCAAAGGGGTGATAGACATGGAAGAACAATATCGAGATGAATTTAAGCAATTAGGTTTGAAGATCGCCTATTATCGCAAGCTGAAAGGTTACACGCAGGAATCCCTTGCCGAAAAAGTCAACCTTTCCGCCGCCTTTATCGGCCATGTTGAAGCACCTAATGTCAAGAAATCCGTATCGCTGGCTACTCTCTTTGCAATTGCCGAAGCCTTGGAAGTTCCTGTCTATAAATTTCTGAAATTCGATGATTAGTCCTTTATATTGAGTATAGCAAATAGGGTGGACACCTAATGTCGCAGTGAAATGTTTTACGAAATAAAATTTATGCCGTAGTGGTTGTGTGACCACTACGGCTTTTTCTATCTCTATGACAATCCCTGTCTATGGCTTAGTGTATAGTAAATCCATTGAACTGTTGTATTACGAAAATTGGCTCATATATTATCATTTTGATACAACATGAAAGGATGGTATCCGATAATGAAATACAAAGTTGATAAATACGAAGTTTATAACCGCGGCAGAACCTTTACAATCCTGAAATTTCCTCGCACAGAAAACGCCTGGGCTTTCGATGATGCGCCGGAGGAATACCAGTTGATGCTGGATGGCTGCCCTGAGTTTATGCAGCACGTCCAGCACGCCTTAGCTGCGTTGATTGAAAATCCAAATCTCATTATCTATTTTCCCATCAAGCATCCGGACGAAAAGGAGTATGGAGACAATCCCATGACCTACGATACCGTCATCCTCCGGCCGGAGCTGCAGTTCCGCAGAAGTGACTGGCTTACGATAAGAAGAAAGCTGGATCAGAAGCACTGGAAGGGGAAATATACCATCCACCATGATGTGGAAAAGCTGGATGACTGGTACGAGAAGCACTGCCCCAAGGAATACTGGTTTCATCGGCAGCTGGATAAGCGCAAAACAGAAGAACTACGTGACGAGACCGTGTTTCTGGTCTTGCCTAGGGAACTGCTGTATCTCTACCATAGCCGCATCACAGATGGTCTGAAATACTTTGATCCAGAAAAATACGAGTACGGATATCCGGTCAGTATTGGTTATATCATGCCGGATCGGTACAAATAAAAGCCGGAGAGGATGATCCTCTCCGACTTTGCTAACATTTATTTTTTTACAAATATTGAATGATAACTACTTGGAAGAAATTGTAACTTCGCCAGCGGGATAATTTATGTTATCGCCATTATCTAGATACCACATGTAGAGAATTCTTGCGCTTGTGGTTTCGATTTCGTACATATAGACATTGCCCCACATCGCACCATAGGTTTGTTCGCTTACAACATTTTGAACATTAGGCATGCTCCATACAACAGAATCAATTTCCGCTTTACTCATATTTGCAGATAAATAGGAGTTGACTCTCGCGTTTCCGCCCAGCAGAATTACAGAAATTGGCTCCGTACCATTTATCTTGGGATTTGTCCAATCATATGGAACAAATCCAAATTTCATGTCCGGATTATTTCCGTAATAGAACAAGTAGCTGCCAGAAAAACCGCCGGACATGATGTAGTCATCACCGATGCGATTCACAACATTTCCTGTTGTTCCGTTGATATAGTCCAGGGCGTACATCGATCCAGCCTCTACATTGGATACAGCAGGTGTTCCCATCTGAATATAGTCCATAGAAACCCAGCCGCGTTCAATGCGGCCCCATTGAGCAGTACCGGAATAGGTTGTTTCCAGAATTACTACTTGCTCTCCTTCGGGCAATCGACCGATCTGGTCATAGCCAACGCCTGGACCATTACGGATATTCAGGCCACCGGTTCCATACATGACGTAGCCGGTACTGTATGTCTCGACAGTTTCACTTTGCTGGACTGTTGTGGAGGAAGGCGGTACAGAAGGCAGGGTAAAAGAGATAGCCATATTGGGGAAGAATTTCCCGACATTTTCTTCTGTAAATTCATACCATGCAGCATCCTGCCAACTGGCTAAAGCGATTTGCTCTTCTACATCAGTAAGATCATAGTAATCTATTGTTAAAGAGTTAAAGCTAAGACGTGTTATGGATGACTCAAAGGCACTGGAGGAACCGGTAACGAGGCCATCTGTTGAAACCGTTTTCAAGCTGCGGAAACCGAAGGGGTATCCGTAAACAGTCCCATCCTGATAACGCAGAACAAGTCTGAGTCCATCAACGTCCGTATCTATGCCAACAATGATTGAGACCGCAGAAAATTCTGTGTAATCGACAAAGTATGACAGTATGAATACTGGCGACGAAGTCAAGAATGTAACTAAACACTCACGACAAAGGAGTCAGTATTATGAACGCACCACAGGAACTTTTGAAGCAGTACGTC
>JBGVLR010000107.1:0-6526 GCA_045124375.1 Acetatifactor sp. | reverse complement strand
TTAAGACGATTAACGCTTTTCCTCTGAATTAGTCTTTTTAGACACTTTGCTCAGTTTCTTTCTGATCACATACTGCGGTGAATTATTCATACTGATATAGATTCTTCCGATATACTCGCCGATCAGTCCCAGCATCACCATAATCATGCCTCCGAAGAACACGATTGCGGCCATCGTAGAACTGAAACCCAGAGGCACATTCGGATTCACCAGCTTCTTAATAATGGTATAAATCCCATACAAGAAGCCGAGACATGCGCTGATCACCCCAAGTACGGTGGCAATCCGCAGCGGTTTTACGGAGAATGCGGTAAATCCGTTAAACCAGAGCCCAATCAGTTTTTTCAAGGTATAACCGGAGGATCCTTCTTCCCGTTCTCTGTGCTGCACCACCACATTTGTTATATTCCTGGTAGCCCTGAGTACAAGACCTATAACATACGGATAAGAATTCTCATAGCGGATCATGTCATCCACTACAAAACGCTTTACCGCAAAATAACTGGAAATATACAAGTCCGCCGGCTTCTCCAGCATTATTCTTGTCATCAGTTCATTTACTTTACTTCCCAGATTACGGAATGTAGAATGCTGCTTATGCTCGTATTTGGCATATACTGCATCATACCCCTCTTCCAGCTTGGCAAGCAGCTTGTCCACTTCATCTGCCGGGGTCTGCCCGTCATCATCCAGGCACACTACCATATCGCCGTCAGAAGTGCGCAACCCCGCCATCAGTGCAGCATGCTGACCGAAATTTCGGGCAAAATCAATTCCTGTAATATTATCATATTTTTCACACAGTTCGCTTATGGTCTTCCATGTATGGTCCGGAGAGCAGTCATTCACCAGAATAATCTCATAGGTGTAGCTGCCGATACGCTCCATTGTATTTCTGATCTCCTCTACTACGTGAGGCAGTGTATGCTCTGAACGATAGCAGGGAATTACAAAGCTTATTTTCTTCATTGTTTTATGCATCCTTTCTTTGCTTCTTACCAATACTGTACGAAAATACTGAATACCCCGTCAAGTATATTGCCATTAAAATCCACATCCACGTCATACAGATAAACAAAAGATTTTTCTTTCCGGGGAGCTTTCTATATGTGATGCCTGAAATAGGCTACCCTCCTACTGTCTCTCCCCAGGCAGACGCATTCTTAAATTCCGTTAACGGCATTTCTTCCGGCACTGTCACCATCAGATATGCCGGTTCTGTATTCCCTTGTGTCTCTATTATCAATTCATATTTTTCGCCACTCTTCAGTTTCCAATCTACTTCTATAGAATAAAAGTCAAGCATTCCCACTTCTTCCATAGGAATACTATTTTGTTCCAGAACGGTTCCATCCTGGCACAACCTGATCTCATATTCCCCCTCCTGACTCTGAGTATCCAACCCCAAACACAATTCGTTTATTACGGAAAACGTTGGAACAAACTCCGTTTTAAATTGAGTTTCTTCCTGTAACTCTAAAAGCTCATATTTACAATAACCATTCAGTACAAATAAATCCTCTCTTGCAAACAAAGTAAGGATTATTGTCAAACTTCCCAGACCTCCCCATATACTCGCATGCTTCCATTGAAAAGAACACGCCGCTTTCCCGGTACACTCAGCTGCAAGCAACAAAACTGCAAGAACAGTGATCCCCCAGATCCGATAAGTAAAAAAGTGATGCGCATTTGTATGATTAGCAAGTACCAGATACCATACAACTGCCGAGCTTCCTGTCAATGTCAAAGCACAGGCGCTACTGCTTCTTTTGAATCCACCACTAATACTCCTAACCATGAAATAAACTAACCATGCAATCAGAACAATAAAATAAAGCTTATACGAATAATGCTTCCAGTTAATTAAAAGTGCTTCCAATCGAAAAGAAAGTCCGCCGCCTTCAACCTCTTCCAATCCGAAACGCACAAATACTTCATTAATAGCAGACTCCAAAATATTACGTTTTAAAATCAATGTGCCTAAGCACCACTTCAATATCCAAAGCCCTCCATAGCCTGCTATCCAGGCTACTCCGGTTCCAATCACGCGACGTACTTTACCCATACATGTTTCATCTGTAACAATCCACCAAAGCAACGGTATCGCCCATGTATACAAAGGATAAGTCAGCAAATCCAGGAAACTGGTACACATTCCCAACCCAAGAAACAGGTATATCATCCTGTCCGGTCTGCTCAAATGGTCTCCCAGTTTCAAAATCAGCAGACACCCAAGCATACTAATATAGAATACCCAGGAAAATTGCAGAGAAAAACCTACTGCCACCGGCATTAACAGGAAATACGAAGTAAGGAAGATTCCCGCATACATTCTGTTCTTCTTTTTATAAATCAGATACGTCACTGCAAATATGAGCAAAAGCTGCAATACACCATTGAGAATACGAATTTCTCCATAATCAAAAAACAGCATTAACGGGCGCAAAATGCTCACATATCCGTGCCAATAATACGAATATCCTTCCCTCATATATGTCGAATACATATCCATTGCCCGATACAAGGGATTTCCTTTTGTAGTATCCAAAGCAGTATCTATCATGATTCTATCAGTATTACCGTCCAGAACTCCAGGCAGGAAGCTGTGGAAATAAGTGTCCAGACTTGCACTCATAACAGGCATTGCAGGATACCAGCCTTCTTTCTCCAACGTCTCTACTGACTGTTGATACACCTGTTCCCTCACCGGCAGCATAAAACTTATGGTCAGAAGTAATGTACCTGCTAGTGCCCCTGCTAACAACATTATGATACAATTGCGTACTACTCTCTTCATAACACCTCTACCTCATTTTAAGAGTGTAAAACCGCCATCAACACAATATCCCGATACACACCGTCAATACACACATCATCTCTCAGGTACGCCTCCCTGACAAACCCTGCCTTCTCATAGCTTCCGATGGCCTGCGCGTTATCAGCATACACCCGTAAGAATAACCTGTGTAATTGTAACTCCTCAAAAGAATACTGTATCATCAGTCCGGCTGCTGCCGTTCCGATGCCTCTTCCCCTGCAGTCAGCATTGCCGATGAAGATACCATACTCCGCTTTATGATGGTGATGGTCGATATCTCTGATATAGACCGAACCCACTGCTTTTCCCGTTTCCTTCAGGCAGATCATCATCTGCACTACTTTTCCCGTTTCCACCATGGTCCTGATCCAGTTTTCATGACTTTCTCTGGTAAAAAGCGCCTGATAAATGAAATTCTTCCTGACGCTGTCACTGTTACGCCAGGCCACGATGTCATCAGTATCCTCATATGTCATAGGCCGCAGATAAATCCCGGCCTTCTCATCAGCATATTTATAATTATCCACTTTAAAGCCTCCTATAATGCTTTCATCTGCACCATTCACAAAGAACCTTTAATCCTTTAGATACGCTGCAGCACATTCCCGCCTTTTTGCGGCTGATCGTAATATCAATAATACAAATTTCCTGCAAAGATTCCCATAAAGTAATAGATTCCGCAGGCAAGATGCCAGCCGTAAGCCAGCCACTGCGCTATGGTCAGCCACAGGTGTCCTTCTTTTTTCCAGGTACGCCTGATCAGCACGATCAACGAGGACACGAACACAAAGAAGATTCCATGCATGTATCCCCAGGAAAAGTTCATATCCGGAAGACGAAAGCCTTTTTCATACATAAAAAGTACTTCTGCCAGACTGATCAACATCATCTGCCAGGAAAACCGATACCATTTGGCCTGTTTTAACTGCTTGTAATTCACCATCAATGTAAAGATCGGAAAGCCCAGTGCCAGTCCGATAGCCAGAGGGATGTTATCACAGTGCAGCTTCCAGGCTGTAGCGATACCAAAGCCGATACCGCTTTCCCCGTCCTCGGCAGGTGCAAAAACACCGAAGAACTGATAAATCAGCGCCGCAAAGGTGGGCAGGAAACAAAGTCCCAATTTGACAGAAGGGACAAAATTCCGAAACCTGGTCTTAATGATCCGATACAACATGATCAGGCCTGCCGTAGGTACTAATACAAAGGTAAAGCTCGGCTTGGTGATCGTGGTCAGGAACAGGAACAGAGAAAACAGCAGCTGATCCTTCCGGTTGGGATTCTTTTCATACTCTGTCAGAATCTTTCCAAACAGGAAATAAGTAACAATGGCAAACGGCCTTGTGGCATTATAAGTAGCATTATGAAATGGATTGGGAGAAAATACCCCAACATAGTTGTTCTTGATTCCGGGCAGGTAGATTCCTTTCGGAGGATACACCATAGATACGAAAAATACCGAAAATACGCATACTGTGATAAAGCACCCCAACAAAAGCTGCTTCCTTCCTGTGTCGGAACCCTTCTCTTCGCATTCTCCAATAAGAATCTTATTCATATAATATTTCAGGACAAGGGGGCTTAAGCTGTTCAAAACAGTAACCGCAAGAGCAATGCTCAATTCCGGATTGTTAAGGAACAGATGAAACAGCGCACCCAGCTTGAAGAACAGAGGATACGGGAAACTATATCCACTGTCAAGTCCCTGCATCTCCAGGATATATGCTTTCATATCCGAATGATAATAGTTCACATTTCCCAGTGTCTGTCTGTAAAACAGCGTGAATAGAAGCACAGTATAGGCTGCCAGCCCCAGTGCAAAGACGCACCGGTCTATCCATTGATATTTCTTATTTTCCGTTTTCACCATTGAGTTCATATACTACCAGTCCTTCATCTCTTCCGATTTCCCTAAAGCCTTTGGTACTGCACAGGCTGTCCACCTCACCGCCTGCCGCCACTGCCAGATATCTGCTCTGCAGCTCATCCAGATTGGCCGTTACATAATCAGCATAACAACAGCTGATGCCAAATCCCTCCGGCAGCTGATATAACATCTGATAAGGTGTCAGCACCGTCTGCCCATTTACCCGGTCACTGAAGATCCAAATCATCACATTGTCAAAATTGGGCACATCACTTTCTTTCAACACACATTCTCTGTCAAATACTTCTTCCCAGTATTCTCCCTGTGCCACAATCTCCTCTTCTTTAAAGGGGATCTGATGCTCATAGGGATCTGTGCCGGTGGCTGTAAACAGGCAGACAAAAATCACCGCTGCCGCCACCATCTTCTTAAAATATCTTGTCTCCATAAGAGAGATGACATAAATTCCCACCACAATAAATGTGAGAAGATGCTTGCTGCCTTCTTTCATCTTGTACATCAAAAGCAGTGCCACCCACATTCCTACAAAGCACAGAGACAGATAAATATGGAGAATCAGCTGCTTTGCCTTTTTCTCCCTATGCATCAAATATACCACTGTCTGCAAGAGGATGACAAGCATTACAATCATGAATGCCGCGAAATATTCTCCCCAGAACAGATCCTCCCTGAATCCCTGAATCATAAGTTCAAAGAAATTCATGCCCACATGTACGATCCGCCATATCACATACTTGATTCCTGCAAAGATTCCCTGATCAAAGAATGTAGTCACCCATTCCGTATCAAACAGCGGTGTAAAATATTCTGCTCCAAAATAATGCTTTACTGCCGCGTAAATTGCACCTGTGACCCCCATAACAGCAAGAGAGCCCACTGCACCGATCCATTTTTTTCTACGGATCCAGAAATATACCGGAAGCAGCATAAACAGCAGCAGATATGGGCGCATCAGCGTCATGACCGATGTTAACAGGAACAAAAGTACCAGCTTGGCAGGATGCTCCTTTTCCTGATAGCTGATATTGAGAGCCAGAACAATGATCACCAGGGCAAAACAGATACACTCCGGCATTCCTGACAACATATATCTGGTCAACGGTGTGAACGTCACATACAGGATCGTGAGGATACCCAGCTGTTTTCTGTCAGGCTTTACCAGCCACACAAACAGGAACATGGCAAGCATCATCAGAAAAATATTACAGTAAACAGGAGAAGTCAGATTCCAGCCGAAAATCAGCCCCCACAGGATCCATGGAAACACCAGCACCGGACTCCAGGCCGCAAAGGACGCCTTCAGCGCATGGCTTTCGTTAAAACCAAAATATCCTTGTGGATAACCGAACTTAACAATTCCCTCTACCTGTTTAAAGTAAAATAATTCATCATTCCATTCTCCGGCAGGCAGATAAACTTCTGCAATGCTCCTGCCCTGAGCCGCACATGTTATTACACAACACAAAAGCGGCAGCAGCGACATACAAATTGCTGTTATTATTGTCTTATTTTTCTTAAGCCCCGATAAGAGCCTGTTCATACAGTCAGCCATCTAAACTTGTGTCCTTTCGAAATAGTCCGGGATGCTGTACCAGGAAAATCAGGACAAATACCAGCTGTCCCGGGTTCCATACAACCTCCATTAAGCCAAAGGTAAAGTACAGGATCACGAACAGTAACGGCAAAACACCGTACTTTTGATCCAATTTTCCTTTATGGCAGCGGCTGATATAATAATATATCATAACCACCGTTAATACAACCAGTAAAATTCCTGCCGGTATTCCATAATAATATGCGATCTGCAGCCACAGATTCTG